>CBDUBP010000046.1:0-12647 GCA_965365415.1 uncultured bacterium
ATCCGACATGAGATTTCCGGTCCGCTCTTTATCTGCCGGAACGTACTTAGTTCTGTTGGAATCATCCGATGGCTCAAAAAAATCAATTAAGTTTGTAAAACAATAAAATGAGTCCCGTTAATTCGGGACTTTTTCATTCTATGATAGCGAAATTTAGAAATCTGGTCATGGTACTTGCAGCAGTGGGCACATTTGGCTGTTCGAATAACAATGAGTACCAGGAAATTGAAGAATCGCCTGTAATCCTCGATTTGACACAAGTTCCTTATCCGAAACTTTCCGACTACCATTTTTTTGAAGGAACGATGAAGGATCAGCAACCATCATATGGAGTTTTGCCTTTTAAACCTGCAACGGAATTGTTTTCCGATTATGCTTTGAAGAAAAGGTTTGTCTGGCTTCCGGAAAACACATCCGCCACTTACGTCAGTGATCACGAAGTGCTGAATTTACCTGTTGGCGCGGCGCTGATCAAAACGTTCTACTACATGGTCGCCTCGAATGAAGAACGAATCATCGAGACCCGCCTCATGATTCGCAAAGAATCGGGATGGATCGTTGCCAATTACGTGTGGAATGAATCACAGGATGAGGCCTTTCTGGATATGAGCGGCTCGACCATTCCCATCACATTTATCAACAATGCCGGTGCGCCACAGTCGATCAATTATCAGATCCCATCGCAAAATAATTGCGTCACGTGTCATTCGAATAATGGTGAACTGATACCGATCGGAATCAAGCCGCAGAACATCAATTTTAATTTAGCATATGAAGACGGCTCCAAAAACCAGCTTCAAAAGCTCATTTCCTTTGGATACCTGGAGAATAACATACCGGATAACATTGTTTCAATCGTCGACTTTTCGGATACATCCCAAGAACTTGAAACGCGCGTCCGATCATATATCGACATCAATTGCGCGCATTGCCATCGCGCCGGAGGTAGCGCGGACTACGTCTCGATGAATTTTCCGTTCAATCTATCGACCGAAGATATCAATCTTGGAATTTGCGTTGGCGCTACTATGCAGCCTCCCGGAATCCCTCACGGCATGATCGTCAAACCGAATGATGTTAGTCAGTCGCTCATGCATTATACCATGAGCGCCACAAGCAATAATTACAAAATGCCGCGCTTGGGACGCACGATCGTTCACGACGAAGCGCTTGAAATGGTCACAACCTGGATCAATTCGCTGCCTGCGTGCGATTAGAATACGCGAAGAAGATTAAATCCGAAGTATATATCACCTTCAGTCCAATCGCCGGTTGATTGGCCTAAGAATCCAGCTTCGTGGATTCCCTGGGAATTTGTAAAATGCATTTGAAATACATGGCCGCCGGTTTCAAGGTCGACTCCTACTGAGAGCGGGTTCTTATAAATTGAACTGTCAGATCGATTTAGATGTGCGGCATAGTCCATATTAACCGACCATCTTTTGCCAAGTTTATAACGCCCGCCGAGACCAACTGCGAACTGCGAATTATCCTGATCGTCGAATTCCACAAAATTCTCATGAAAATATGTCGGTGCCACTTCAAAGGAAAATTTATCCGAGAATTTGCGCGACACTAGTAATTGAGTGACGTACGCCATTCGATGCGAAAATTTCATTTCAGGATACAGGCTGGGTTTGAGTTCGTTATTGAAAGCTGCACTATTAAATATCACCACAGCAAAAGGGAATCCATCGCGAACCTGAGGCTGTAAGCGATACTTCGCGGATATATCATATGCCTGCTCGCTGCGTCCCGCTGAAACGGTCAGCCAATTGGTGAGGCCGTAAACGAATTTGATCTGAGTCACTGCATTGTCCAGACCGTAGAATCCTTCAAAACCGTCTTTAACAGATCCAAACCTGTGGGCGACGACGAAATAAAAATCTTTTTTGGCTGCAAGTTTCGTCGATTCCAGATTAACTATTTTCAAGGCTTTGAATGCAGCTTGGACATTCTCCGGTGCCGCGGCCGAATCTACCTCGGCAAGCAGGTCATCCTGTGCAAAGCTCAGGAATGGGATTAATAAAAATGTTAGTATTACTCTTTTCATATTATTTAATTATTGATGCTTTATCCATTTTGAGCTCTCCCAAGAGGTCGTCATAGCCCACAAAACGGCCTTTGACCTCAATCTGCTGACGTTCGGTTAGCGATTTAACGACAGAATCGGCAAATGTCACTGATAATTTTTCGTTGATGATGACAGTATTTGCTAGTGGGTCGCGATCGGTAACAGTCCCGGTAACAGCGATGGTCTTATCGGCATATTTAGCGTTTGCCAGTGCCTGATCGGCATTAAACTCCTTCATGATCCTTTCAACCGGAACGGAAAACGACGCATCCTCTGAAGCAATGTCGCGATGATCCTTGTAAAGATAATTGTAGACTGCAAATGCGGCGATTAGCACACATATCAGCAGAATGACGAAAATGTTATTTTTCTTCATGGCATAGCAATTTGTATCAAATTTAAGAAAGGGTAACTACTATTTTCATTAATCTTACTAAATTTGAGTAAAAATTGTATGAAAATCCCAAAAATACTTTTGGTGGTACTCTGTGGCCTCTCAATTACAGCATGTGAAAATGACAGTACTGACGACCTTATCGACCCTACCGATATTGCGATTGCCCGATATGGCGAACATATCAGCCCGATCATTACAAACAATTGCCTGATGTGTCATTCGAATCCACCGCAGAACGGCGCACCAATGCCGCTGACAACCTATGCCAATGTTCGTGAAGCAGTTGAAAATCGCGGGCTGATCGGACGCATCTCCTCACCCGAAGGAGCGCCAGGGCATATGCCAAATGGAGGTCCACGGCTGCCGCAGAATCTGATAGATCTAATAATCCAATGGCAGGAACAAGGTTTCCATGAATAATTTTACAGCTATGAAAAGAATATTTTGCATGTTGCTGATTGGCTTTGCAGGCATTGCCACATCACAAAAGATGATCACCAAGACCGGCAAGATCACCTTTGAAGCCTCCGTACCATCTTTCGAGGAAGTAAAAGGAACCAACTCATCGGTGACCTGTGTGCTTAACGGATCAAATGGCGAAATTGCGACGCTGGCCCTTATCAAAGGCTTCAATTTCAAGATTGCGTTGATGGAAGAGCATTTTAATGAGAATTACATCGAAAGCGATCGCTATCCCAAAGCCACTTTTAAAGGAAAAATTGAAAATTTTGATTTGAAAGCACTGTCAGCTGAACAGCAAGATTACTCCATTAAAGGCGAACTCACACTGCATGGGAAGTCGAAAATTATCGACATTCCATCCAAGATCAGGAAGACCGATGACGGGATTGAGATTATTTCCGATTTTTCGGTGAACACGGATGATTTCAACATCAAAATTCCTGCGGTCGTGAAAAGCAAGGTTTCAAAAAAGGTCGATATCCACAGTGAATTTACAGTCAAATAACATGAATAAGGATCAGGTTGTCATTGAAAGAATTTATGATGCTTCACCAGCGGAAGTTTGGCTTGCGCTGACTGATGTAGAGCAAATGAAGCAATGGTATTTCCCAATGCTTGAATCGTTTAAGCCGGAAGTCGGATTTGAAACCGAGTTCAACGTACCTTACGAAGACCAAAACTTCCCGCACATCTGGAAAGTCACCGAGTCCATCCCTAATAAAATCATTGCATACGATTGGAGATTCGGCGGATATCCGGGGAATTCAAATCTACGTTTCACCCTGCAGCCTTATGACGACAAAGCGAAGCTCATTCTTTCGCATACCGGCCTGCTTTCATTTGAACCGGAAATGCATCCTGAATTCTCATCCGCAAACTTTCAGGCGGGCTGGGAAGAATTGCTTGAAAGCCTCGACAACCAGTTGAGAAGTTGATTTGTGGATTTGTCTATTTGCTGATTCGAATAAACACATCAGCAAATAAACAAATCAACTATTTACTCAAATACATTTTCCTTCTCGAATACAGATCGTAGAATTGGTCATCTTTTAAATCATCGATGAACAAAATACTTTCACCAGTCGATTTCATTTCGGGGCCGAGCGATTTATTGACATTCGGGAACTTGCTAAATGAGAACACCGGCTGTTTGATCGCGAATCCTTTCAATTGCGGATTGAACTTGAAATCGGTTACCTTGTTTTCCCCGAGCATTACTTTGGTTGCATAATTCACGTATGGTTCGCCATAAGCTTTTGCAATGAATGGAACCGTACGCGAAGCCCGTGGATTTGCTTCAATGATATAAACGATGTCGTCCTTGATCGCAAATTGAACATTGATCAATCCGACGGTTCGAAGAGCGAGTGCGATTTTCTTCGTATGATCCTTGATCTGTTGCATGACGAACTCCCCGAGATTGAACGGCGGAAGTGTCGCATTGCTGTCGCCCGAATGGATTCCGCATGGCTCGATGTGCTCCATGATGCCAATAATATAGACATTCTCGCCGTCACAAATTGCATCGGCTTCGGCTTCGATTGCGCCATCGAGATAATGGTCGAGCAGCAGTTTGTTGCCCGGAATATTTTTCAAAAGATCAATGACATGATCTTCGAGTTCCTGTTTGTTGATGACGATCTTCATTCCCTGGCCGCCCAAAACATATGACGGACGCACCAATAGCGGGAAATCCAGAACATCGGCAAGCTGCGAAGCCTGATCTGCATTTTCTGCCACGCCAAATTGCGGAAACGGAATTTTTAGCTCTTCGAGAAGTTTCGAAAAACGTCCACGGTCTTCCGCAAGATCGAGCGCATCATAACTTGTCCCAAAGATTTTGATGCCGTAACGATCGAGTTTTTCCGCGAGTTTCAGCGCGGTCTGGCCACCAAGCTGCACGATCACGCCTTCAGGTTTCTCATGGCGAATGATATCGTAGATGTGCTCCCAGAAAACAGGTTCGAAATAAAGTTTGTCGGCGGTGTCGAAATCCGTCGAAACCGTTTCAGGGTTGCAATTGATCATGATGGTTTCGTAGCCACATTCTTTTGCCGCAAGTACACCGTGAACGCATGAATAATCAAACTCGATTCCCTGCCCGATCCGGTTTGGACCTGAACCAAGAACAACGACTTTCTTCTTACCCGAAACAATGCTTTCGTTGTGGACGAAGCGTTTGCCATCTGCGGTTTCGATATCCGCTTCAAAGGTTGAATAATAATATGGTGTTTTGGCAGTGAATTCAGCCGCGCAAGTATCAACGAGTTTGTAGACGCGGTTGACGTTCATTTCTTCGCGCAATTTGTAAACCTGACTTTCCAGACAGCCCATCATGTGTGCGATCTGACGGTCGCCATAACCTTTTTGCTTGGCCTCAAGAAGCAAATCCTTTGGAAGCGTATCTATTTTGTAATTGCTGATTTCTTTTTCAAGCGCATGCAATTCCTCGTACTGGCGCAGGAACCACATATCTATTTTTGTGATTTCGTGGATCCGGCTCAGCGGGATTCCAAGGGCAATCGCATCATAGATCACAAAAACACGATCCCAGCTTGCATTTGTAAGCTTTTCGATGATCTGTTCATAGTTGCGATAACCTTTGCCATCGGCACCGATTCCGTTTCGTTTGATCTCGAGCGATTGCGTCGCCTTGTGAAGCGCCTCCTGAAATGACCGGCCGATTCCCATGACCTCGCCTACTGATTTCATCTGAAGGCCAAGCGTACGGTCGGCGCCTTCGAATTTGTCGAAATTCCAGCGCGGGATCTTGACGATGACGTAATCCAGCGTTGGTTCGAATAAAGCCGAAGTATTCTTTGTGATCTGGTTCTGAAGTTCGTCGAGATTGTAGCCAATGGCCAATTTCGATGCGATCTTGGCGATCGGATAGCCCGTCGCTTTTGACGCAAGTGCCGACGAACGTGAAACCCGTGGATTGATCTCAATTGCGACGATATCCTCCTTTTCATCGGGCGAGACGGCAAACTGGACGTTACATCCGCCCGCAAAATTCCCGATCGAGCGCATCATCAAAATCGCCATGTCGCGCATTTTCTGGAACGTCGTATCCGAAAGCGTCATCGCGGGAGCGACGGTAATCGAATCACCGGTATGGATTCCCATCGGGTCCATGTTTTCGATCGAACAGATGATAACGACATTGTCATTCTGGTCGCGCAAAAGTTCGAGCTCGTATTCTTTCCAGCCGAGAAGTGCCTTATCGATGAGGACTTCGTGGATCGGGGATGCTTCGAGTCCGCGTGTTAATAGGTCATCGAAATCTTCCTTTCTATGCACGAAAGCCGCGCCGGTTCCGCCAAGGATAAATGACGGACGGATGACAAGGGGAAATCCGAATTCCTGTGCAATCTCTTTGCCTTTCAGGAATGAATTTGCCGTTTTTGCCGGAGCAGCCGGAACACCGATGCGCTCGAGCAATTGTTTGAATTGTTCCCGGTCTTCAGTGATGTTGATCGCATTGATGTCGACTCCGATCAGGCGCACACCGAAATCGGCCCAAATTCCCTTCTCATCCGCTTCAAGGCAAAGATTAAGCGCTGTTTGCCCGCCCATGGTTGGAAGAACAGCGTCGATCTGCGGATGTGCCTTCAAAATTTCGATGATCGATTTTGTTGTGAGCGGTTTCAGGTAGACATGATCGGCCATTGACGGATCGGTCATGATGGTTGCCGGGTTGGAGTTGATCAGGATGACTTCGATTCCTTCCTCGCGGATCGAGCGTGCGGCCTGGGAGCCGGCATAATCGAATTCGCATGCCTGTCCGATGACGATCGGGCCTGAACCTATGATGAGGACTGATTTTATGGAGTTGTCTTTGGGCATTATTTAATTGATAAGTGATAATTGACAATTGATAATTAGCTGTCAGCTTTCAGCGATCAGCCTTTAACTGGATAAATTAATTATATAAATCAGATCATGCTACTTTGTAAAATCTTAAATCCTAAATCCTTAAATCTTAAATCTTAAATCTTAAATTCCTCTAGCCCCGATTGCAGCGTAAAGCCTTTGACGGCAGCGCCGTGGTTTTGCAGCCGGGACGCTGCGACCGGAGGAAGCTGCGCAACGGCGTTGGAAAACGAGGCGATGGCGAAAAGCTTGCAGCGGAAAGCGGGACACGAGCTCCAAAAGAGCGAACTGGCAAAGCAAAAAGCTTCAATTTAATTAATAGTTAATAATGAATAATTAATAATGGCATTGACTTTACGACTTCAGAACAAGATATAAAAAAAGGCGCTACTTCCCGTAACGCCTTTTGCATGTTTCGCAACATTATTTCTTATGTCTTGGTTCAGAAGATACCGTCAGCTTGTGGCGGCCTTTGGCTCTTCTGCGAGCAAGGACTTTCCTTCCATTGGCAGAAGCCATTCGATCCATGAATCCATGCTTGTTCCTTCTTTTTCTCTTTGATGGCTGAAATGTTCTCTTGCTCATTGTAATTGACTTTAATTCCGGTTAACAACAGGTCGCAAATGCCTTTTGCAAACCCGGCTGCAAATATACAAACAGATTTTTCTTTAGCAAGTAGTTTTTGAAAAAATATTTTAAATCGTTTCGCTACCTTTGCAGCCTCAAAATTACTGACATGTTTCATAGAAATATCAAGCTTTTTTTAGCGGGCGCGATTGTCGCGGTAGCGATCTGGCAAATGGTTGGAGGTTATATCGGAAACGGAATTTTCCTGATCCTGTTGTCGCTTATCCCCGTTTTCCTGTATTTTAAAAATGAGTTCATCCTGCTCGCGTTCCTCCGATTGAGGAAGCAGGATTTTCCGGGTGCGCAAAAGTGGCTGTCAAAGATCAAACATCCTGAGACGGCGCTTGTCCGGAAGCAGCAAGGTTATTATAATTACCTCCACGGAATTATGCTGTCGCAAAAGAATATGATCCAGGCGGAGAAATATTTCAAAAAGGCCATTGAACTTGGATTGTCGATGGATATGGACCTTGCTGTGGCAAAACTCAACCTCGCCGGACTTGCCATGACACGCCGACGCAAGAATGAAGCGACCCAGCTATTGAACGAAGCAAAGAAACTCGACAAACACAACATGCTTAAAGATCAGATCGTGATGATGAAAGAGCAGATGAAGAAGATTTGATTGATCAATTTGAAAATTTGAAAATATAATAATTCATTTGAAGATTTGAAGATTGAGCCTCGGTAGAACGGGGCTTTTTTATTTGATTTCAAGGCTGAATTTCTATGTTGCTTAAGAATTCATTTTCAAATCTTTAAATTTTCAAATTAATCACACTTATCAACAAACTATTTTGTTTTCGTGAATAATTTTTAATTAAGTTTGCTTCGTGTTTAATCCTTAATTACCCTAGATTATGAGATTAATTCTACTTGCGGCTTTTGGATCGTTATCCATGTCGGCGTTCTGCCAGAGCGAAACCATCACCTTCCACGATGCGCTCAAACCCCATCTGAAAAAGTATAATGTACAAAGCGATATCGTTTATGAAAGCGGCGACATCGGAAAAGGCCAGGCGCTTTTCGACTCGCTCGTTCACAATTACCTTGTCGGCTCGAGATTCCATGATTATTCGCTGAAGAAGGCCGGCGGCGGCAAAGTCAAGCTTGGTAAAATCAAAAAACCGGTTTTCCTTATCACTTACGCATCCTGGTGCGTACTGAATAAGGGCGAGATCGGAGCATTAAACAAACTTTCGCGGAAATACGGAAAAGACATCGAGATTGTCGTATTGTTTTGGGACACGAAAGAAAACGTGCGGAAGGTCGGCCGGAAATTCAAGGGTAAAGTCAAGGTATGCTACGCCAACGAAGCCTACCGCAACGATTTAAAAATCGTCTCGACATTGAAACACACCTTAGGTTTTCCAACGAGCTATTTCCTGAGCAGCAATCTCGAAGTGATCGACATCAAACGCGGTGGCGCCACTATTGGACCGCATAGCACATATCGCGATTCGTATGACCAAAATTATACGCTGTTCAACGGTCGCATCGTCGAATTCCTGCTAAAGAAGGATATTGTCAGGCCGCAGCTGGCCGAATCGGATTAATAGCCGGTTGTAGGGATTTCGATAAAATAAGTTTTCCTTGCAGAATTTATTAGTTTCTTGTCGCGCAGCCACGGGTTGTGGATTTTCAATATCTTGTAATTGATACCTTGCGACAAAGCAAATGAAGCGAGATCATTAATCGTACTGTCGACAGGAATTTTTCTGACGGGCAAATTCACATATAATTCTTCCGGAGTGACTTCGAATCCGTATAGCTGAGGATTTTTCATGATCTCTTTCAAGGCCAGAATCCTGAAAACGTATCGTGAAGTTTCTTCCGTCAGCAACAGATCGTAATAGTTGGTGACTTTCTGCATTTCGATCTGTCGGTTTACACCGGTAAATCCGCCGTTATAAGAAGCTGCGGCGAGCGTCCAGTTTCCAAACTTTTCTTTCGCCGCGGTCAGGTACTGGCATGCCGCGATCGTGGATTTTTCAAGGTGATATCTCTCGTCTACGAAATCGTTGACTTCCATACCATGTTCCTTGGCAGTAGCCGGCATGAACTGCCACATTCCGCGTGCACCGGCCGGGGATACCGCGTGTACTAGCCCGCTTTCGATTACAGCCAGATACTTGAAATCATCAGGGATATTATATTGTTTTAAGATAGGCTCAATGATCGGGAATACCCTGTTCGCCCGCTTTAAGATCAATAAAGTCGTCGCGTCGAGATTGGCGTTGACAAGCAGTTCGCGTTCAAAACGTTCACGGACATCGGCAATATTCAGCGGTGCAGGTTCACCGGCAAAATCAACGGCTGTCGGATAATACCTCACCTCTTTTTTTTCGGATTGCTGACTCTTTGATTCAGCGCCTTCGGGAACGGCATTGATCAAAAGTCCGCTTACAATTATTAGCAGCACAATGGCTCCGGCTTCCTTAATTCGTCTCATAACCATATTTTTTAAACTTTCAAACTTAATGAATTGTAATGTATTTTACAGCTTTCCGTCGAGGATTAACTTTGGCAGATTCTCACTCAGCCATTTTGCTTTTGTGATGATCATGATGTGAGTTCCTCCGGGAACCGGGATGTAATTTGTAATGTACCGCGCCGGGAAGATCTCGTCTTCTGCGCCATGAATATGGATCACATCCGGATCGCTTTTTTTGCGCTGCCAGTTAATCACCTGATCGATCGCCCAATACCAATAGTCCTTTTCGCGTACGCCAAGATATTTGTGATACAATTCGAGGCGCTGGTTGATGTATTTATTAAATCGATATTTTGCCAGATGATCGATGTTGACCAGCAGTGAAATCGGCAGCAGCTTATACAATTTCGTATACTTTGCCACTTTGAACCGCCTCGGATACTCCCGGCAGCTCTTTGCGCTTGAGATGATGATCACGCGACGCGGATTCACGAATTCCTTCATCTCCTGAACCATCAGTCCGCCAAACGAACATCCTATCAAAACCGGATTGTCATGCAGGATATGCCTGCAATACCGCTTTGCATAATCCTTCAGGCTTTCGCCTTTCTCAGGCAGATCCCATGTTAAATAAATGCACTCAAAAACGTCTTCGGGCAGCCTGATATGCTCAAAGATCAAATGGCTCGATGCAAGTCCGGGAACAAAATACACTGGTATCCTTGAGGCCATTTAACGAATTTATAACAAGAGTGGCTTATATAATGACGAACTTTGTAAAAGTACCAATCACAAGATACATTT
Organism: uncultured bacterium; assembly: GCA_965365415.1. Classification (GTDB taxonomy): domain Bacteria; phylum Bacteroidota; class Bacteroidia; order Flavobacteriales; family Flavobacteriaceae; genus Flavobacterium. Next base: position 10,672 of record CBDUBP010000046.1, read on the forward strand.
CCCGGCTGTTTTCAAGTATTTTACCAACAAATTATGAATACACGTTTGTATCCATCCGCCGACCGCGGAAAAGCAGATTACGGGTGGCTTAAGGCAAACTATTCATTTTCCTTCGGCAATTATTATCACCAGGACAAGATTAATTTCGGTGTTTTGCGCGTTCTGAACGACGATGTCGTCTCACCCGGAATGGGCTTTGGAACGCATCCGCACGACAATATGGAAATCGTCACGATCCCGCTCGAAGGCGCGCTTCGCCATCGCGACTCTATGGGCAACGAAGGAACTATCGGATTTGGCGAAATTCAGGTCATGAGCGCAGGAACCGGGATCGAACATTCGGAAGTCAACGCGAGCAGGACGGAATTCATGAAAACGCTTCAAATATGGGTAGTGCCGCAGAAGCGTGACGTCCGGCCACGATACGACCAAAAAGCATTTAATCTTGAACAACAGCGTAATTCATTCATCACGGTCGTTTCACCTGAAGACAAGACTGTCGCAGGTTCGTTGTGGATTCATCAGCAGGCGTTCTTCAATCTCGGAATTTTCGACGCAGGAAATCATGTCGAATACGACGTCAGAATAACGGGCAACGGCCTCTACGTTTTTTTGATCGAAGGCGAAATAGTTTGCGACAACCAGACGTTATATGAACGTGATGCGATGGAAATTACGGGAGCGGGATCGATCAGGATCGAGAGCCGAACCGCATCAAAAATTTTATTAATCGAAGTACCGATGACAATCAGAAACTAATGGAAATCAGAGATAATACTTTTCAGCGACAATTCGAAACACATTTCGAAGGCAAACTTGTAACGATCGAATATTCGTTTCAGGAGCGAAAGATCTTCCTGACCCGAATCAACCGCCCTGAAGGCGTGGAAGATGATTTCGTGACCGATTTCATCAAGGAAATTCTCGCAATCGCAGTTGAGCGTAAACTAAAAGTCGTGCCTGTCTTTCCAAAGATCGCAGCCTTCTTTCGCAAAAATCCCGTTTATAAGGAGCTGCTGCCACCGGGAATAAAAATCTAATCGGGCTAACTTTAATTTTGCTATTTCCTGAATGATCTCCGACGAAAACCAACTCAAGCTCATAGATTTTTTCGAGAATATCCCAAAGTATTACGGTTGCAGGATTGAAATTACGGAAGGACTTTACTCGCGGTATGACGATTTCGACGCCAACCTGACAACGTGGAACCTGTCGGAATTTGTATTGATCCGATCGGCGTACCGGAATGGCGGCGACCGGCTGATGATGGAAGGCGAACGTAATTATTATGAGATGTCGGCCCGGCTGATCTTCGATTTCAAGCAGCCAGCCAGGAACACATTTGAGTTTGTCGAATTATATGGAAACAGTGTTTTTCGGATCACCAAGATCAAATTCCACTACAAATATTGAAAAGTTGATCTGTTGATTCGATGAGCTGGTTATTTGAAGTAAACTCCATTCGCACAATTCCGTCGTCATCGATATTTGTCAGAACGACTTCATGTAATGTATTTACCAATTCCGGGTTCCAGTGTGCTTTCACCTTGACGTAATTTTCGGTAAACCCGTGAATGAAACCTTCGCGGTTCTCTCCTTCAAACAAAACGGTACGCACCGACCCGAGCTGGTTTTCGTAAAACGCACGCCTTTTCTTGACCGATAACGCGCGAAGCATCTTGCTCCTCTTTGCACGCACATTTGACGGAACAACTCCATCCATCTCCACTGCTTCGGTATTTTCTCTTTCAGAATATGTGAAAACGTGCAGGTATGAAATATCGAGATCATTCAAAAAATGATACGTCTCCAAAAAATGCTCATCGGTCTCACCCGGAAATCCAACGATGACATCCACACCGATGCACGCATCAGGCATGAACTTCCTGATCTCGGCAACACGATCATAATATAGCTCACGCATATAACGGCGCTTCATCTTTTTCAAAATGTCGTTGCTTCCCGATTGCAGCGGT
>CBDUBP010000047.1:0-12592 GCA_965365415.1 uncultured bacterium
GCCAGTAGTTTTTGCCCCGACGAGAGCTGCTCCACGTTCTCGGCAGCCGATCCCGATGCCTCGGCAGCAGCCTCAGCCGAATCCCCAAAGACATTCATCTGCTGCCACGTCTGCGTAAGCTCCTGCTTCAGGGTGTTGAACACGGGCGCGAAGTTGTTGAACACTTGTGTAACGCGCTGCATTTCGCCACCGAAAAGATTGCTTTCTTTCAAAGCTTCGGAAATCGCGGTTTTATAATCTCCAATTCCGATCTTCTGCTTTTCGTATGCGGAAACATTCTCTTTGATGAACTTATTGTTTGCATCGAGCTTGGCATTGATCTGCTCGGCCGCTTTGGCTCCATCGGCAGTTTTAAGGTTCAGCTCGTTTCGGATTTTCAGAAGTTCGGTATTGTTTGCCCGAGCCGAAGCGATCGAGGTTATTTCCTTGTTAAGCCCTGCGGTCATCTTGTCCTGAATGGAAAGAAACTGCAATTGCCCGGCGGACAAGTTCTGCAACTGCTTCTGGTTAAGGTTGTATTCGCTGGTAGTCTGTTTGAGCGCGGCATCGAGCTTCACGAAAGCCTCGCTCGAAGTGTCACCGGATGCTTTGAGTTTTGCCATTTCCGCACGCATCGAATCCAGTGAAGCCTTTAAGTTCACACTTTTGGCAATGATGCTTTCAACATCGATGTCGAGTTCTAATATTACTTTCTTGTCTGCCATCAGGTCACGGTTAAGGTTATGGAATTGCTTTGGAGATCGATAGATTTGGCGGGGTCTTTACTCTGTACGGTAAAATATACCGTGTATGTCCCGGCAACGGCCGGAGTAATGGTGTATTGATAATTTGATTTTTTGACTTTCGGCAATCCCGAGACAATGGCGATTGCGTAAGTTTCCAAATTGTAAATGGTATGCAGCCACACGTCGATGCTTTGCCCTGCTTCGATGGTTCTTTCCACTTCATGAAACCCGAAATGGATAAATGGGGGCATTCTCTTTACATCGGTAATCATATCATGCAATTATTAAACTCGGCTGTTAGCTGCACCCCCGGAACCTCCGCGCCGGAGTACGTTTCTAAAATCTCAAATCCTGTCGCATTGGTACACAAAACCGAAACATCGACTGTAATGGATGTTAAAACTTTGTTGGTAACTACGGGTAAACTATCCGTATTAAATGACGCTTTTGTAGAGGTGAAATCCATCGGAATTGAACAAGATACAAGAGTTCCGCCAATGATATATTGGGTAACAACTCCAGACGATGAAAATGTATTGATTGTTCGACCCGCAAGGATGTTCGTGAAATCAATCTCGCCCTCGATAGCCATCTTGATATTGTCGAGATTGTATGCTTCCCAGGTGCAGCAGTACGGTGCTGGCTGCGGCTCTTCCGGTTCTTCTGGTGGCGCGTCGATTGTCCGCGATAATTTTACCCTGATCATTTCCGCACGTACCGACTTGCCGGGAATGTAATTCATCACCTTGTTCAGGATGTAATACGATGCGGTCTGCTCGATGTAATACAGTTTTCGCAAGTCCAGGTTCACGACATCGCGATCATTGAGCCATAGCCTTATTACTTGGACAAGGGACTTATCCAATATCGATTGCATCTGCGGATAGTAATCGGTAACCACATCGCTCCACTTCATGCGAAAGAAACTTTCAACGGGCGCGGAGGTTATGGTGTCGGTTTCTTCGAGTATTTCAGAACCAATGTCTTTTGCGCTTCCAAAATCAATTGTCTTAGACCGTAAAAAGTAAAACCGCTTATCTAGGGATTTATATTTAATTGGCTCGGCAGAATCTTCGTTCACTTCCTTTTCCCAAAGCTTGTAGGTGTTGGTGGCCCTGCCTAGAAATTGAACAGGTTCGCGAGCAGGACTGTAAATTTTCGATTTGATGACGGTCTTTGAATCCTGAAGGTTCACGTTGTTAATCAGGATTGCACCATCGTAATACAAGCTTTCCTTGTCGTTGTAGTTATGGGCAAAGATGTTCTTTTGGGCATAGTTGCCGTGCGCGTACGCCTCGCTTTCGACCGTCACAAACTTGTCGCTCCAATCTTCAATGGATGCGGTCTGCAATCGCTCCTGTAAAGTCAAAAACTCAATGTTATTGGAGTATTTGTCTTTGTATGGTGTAAGCCCGAACTTGATTAGCATTTCGGTCAGAAATTCTTTTTGTCCGAATTCGGCAAGCGCATTCTGGAATGATACTTGGACAGATACTACTTTGCTGATTGTAAGGCTGGATTCTGAAAGGTTGACATCGTCAATATTGAACTGTCCGCGCAAAAAGAAGCATATCGTTTCAAGCTCATCCAGATTGATGAGAAAATTGAAACTATACGAAACCATGTCTCCAGAAGTTGAGCCGACCATTCCAAGCTGCGTATAAACTATTATGTCTTTAGAGAACAGCTTCGATTGGCTGTTTTTGGCAAAGCACATCATCGCCGGCACTTCCTGAATGGTTATCCCAAGATCCTGCTTGATCCTTATTTTACCCGATAATTGAACGCGGTATAAACCCGTTTCGTTTACTTGGGTGTGCCTGTCGTTAATAACAACCGTTGGCGGCGTGAGTGTCGGTGCAGCCGTTTCAAGATAGCGTGATTTCCTTCCGGGAGATATTCCGCTCCAGCCGCCACCGTAAACCTCTTCATTGAATTGATAGTCACTCGAAGATAATCTTTCTTCGTCAGGAATGGTTGTAAACACACCTTTGGGAAATGTCATCCAATGCTCAATGAATTCTTCCGTCGAAAATACCGATCCCGAATACGTAAAGCCATGGTGCGCGAAAAGCTTGTCCCAAAGCCATTTGGTGTTTACGCTCGGAACCTGGTAATCGATATTGATGATATTCGTGCTGTACGTTAGCTTGCCGCCGTAGTCCGCAAGGATATATCTGTACGGGCTTGCCGCATCCCATGAGGCAATGACAGCCGCGAGGCTTTTGGTGTGATCCAGCTCGGATAGCTCCAAGTCCGCAAGGGATCTGTTTTCGATGGCTTTGTACAGGTCGATAGCGCCATCATAAATATAAATGTCATATTCGCCTCCGTTAGTTGCCGTAACGTTTGCCCAGCCTTTGTAGATGAAGCATTCGCCAGAGGAGCTATAAAGGAATGCGGTATTGCGCTGGTATGGAACATTGGAATCGTTGCCGACCATGGCAAGATATTCAAATGCGCGGCGGTTGTTTGCCGTGTCCGCACCTTTGAACCGGTTTGTAAAGTTCGCCTGCCGGTTGTCAAGATTGGCAATGTCGTTGACTTGTTTTGTTTGAGCGATGGTTTGCCCGGCCACAAGGTCGATCTGATAACCGTTGATGTAAAGTATTGGGTTCACAGTCGTTGCGCATAACGGGTTGGCAATTCAAAGTCGACATTGTACTTGTATGTCTTCTTTCTGGCATCGTAAGTCCTGAGCGTCGATGTTTTGAGCGTTACCTCGATCCAGCTTTCGACAGACGCGCGCGCGAAACGCTCCCCTACGAAAAGCATGATTTTCGGGCTGGAAAGGATGCCGATGAAAATGTCGCGCTCCCACGCCGTCAGCTTACCGCTATTGCACTTGATGAGTTCGTTTGTGACCTTTCCCGTTTGCAGCATTGGCGAAGTGGTCTCATTGAGGTTACGGAAATCGTTGTCGATCTCTTCGCTGTATTTTGAATTAAGGTCTCGGTACGAGTTTTTATGAAGCAACCAGTAATTCCATCGCCCCAGATGGTTAAGCCACTTTACATATACGCCACATTCGGAATCGACCTTTTCGATGTTCAACTGAAAAATCGGAAACACATCTTCGTTGGTCGTGACGATGCGGTTGGCTCCGATGACAAGCGGCAGGAAGTCTTCGAGTGTTACGTTGGTTCGTCCATCTGAAAGCCAAAGACTGGTAATCTTCCCTTTGGCCTCAAAGTCATAATTGAGGCCGTTGGTGGTATTTATCAGGGCAAAAGGAACGCTCGGCTCTGCGGTGTAAAATGAAAACTCAAACGGGTAGCCTTCCCAATATTTAAGGTTCACGGTATTGCTGGTTCGGCTCGCAACGGGGGAAAGTATGGCAATGTCTTCAACTGCCAATATCTCCTGCTTTTTGTAATTCTCAAGCTGTACTACACCCGCAAGGAATTTGAGGTTTCGGGTTACGGATTCGGTGGTTTCGTCCGGAAAATATATTTCAAAGCTGACGATCCCCTCGATGAAGGTTCCATCGGTAACATCGTAAGTAAATGAGGATGCATCGCCATTGATAAGGTTTGTTTGCAGGTCATCGGCAAAGCGTTTGGTGTTCACGACTGCCATCGCGTACTCTTTGAAGTCGAATCGGAAATCTCCTGAAGGTGTCGGATAAAGCCGCACGGTAAAGCCAAGTCCGGTAATGGTGCAATAGTCGGGAACTTGCGCGTTGTCGCTAGCAAACCTGACAACGTTATTGTTGTACGCATAAAGCAGCCTGTCGGTTGCGATGTCTTTGCTGAATGTTATCATTTAATCATTGCTATTAGTCCGTATATAACCAGAAATAATGACCATACGAATGTGCACGCGAATATCAATTTGCCGAACGTGTGTATGTTTTTACGGCGTGATTTCATTTGTGGAATTTGTTTAAAAAGAAATCGACATCCTGCATCATCTGCTTTTCAAGTTCCTCATTAAGGAATTTAGAGAAAGGCTTTTTGCGGTCTGTCTGCATATACTTTTCATTCCAAGACTCCCAGCTTTTAATGAACGGCAATTCAGCAATCCATTCCGAAAATGTCCGCTTAACTTCTACTGTCATCACGCTACCTGTTTAAATATTTCCAATACATCACTTTCCAATGTCGCGAGATACACGCCTCCAAGCTCATCGATCATTTCCTGAATGTCGTTAGCCAGAAAGTTATCGACAACCGCACTGACCACCTCGCCTTTATTATACTGATTCGGCACCTGAATCCCCTGCTCCGCAATCTTTCGGGCAATCAGAAAAGCAAACTGATGTTTCTTTTCGCGGAATATCGTGGGCAAACCCTCTTTCGTTTCAATCCAATTGATGATCGCTTCCTTTGGCGGAAACTTCCCGGCATCGCGTCCATTCTCCATAAAATAAGAATGTCCCGCACCCAGCATTATCATCTTGTGCGGCTCGACCACAGCCTCCAATTCATCTTCGTAATTTCCCGAAGCGCGCAATCCCAACTCATCATATTTGGCGATCAGCTTCAATCTCAAGCGTTCGAGGTATCGGGCGTATATGGATTGATCGGTTTCCATTTAGAAAGGCAAATCGTCTGTTTCTTCAATCGTTGCCGAAAGCTCAGGTTCGTTATTGTTTCCGCTCCACGTGCGGGTGTTTCCAATCACGGGCAAAGCCCTGCGCTGCTCCTCACTCATAACCTCATAAACCTCTTTCGGAAGCGACTGTTTTACCAGATGGCTGTCGGTTTGGGTTGCTGTCGGGTTCTTTATCTCGAAATGTGAAAGATCGAGATACAGCCCCTTTTCCCCAATAAACAGATGATTTTCGTTGATGGGAATAATAAGGCAGTCGATCATTCCTGATTTGCCTTTCATGTTCATTCGGGAGTGCTTCAAACCCGCGAGGTTCAGTTTTGTATTTAGGTTGCTCATATAATTATTTTAGTGGTGTCTTTCCGCAGTCGTTGCAATCGCCTTCGCCGCACGGGCAACTTTTCTTCTTCGATTCTAACTCATATCTTTTGGATGCGCTACAATGAAAAACCCTGCACTTAATGCATCTGATTCCATCTTCTTCAGTTATAAAATGATGTCCGCACTTCATTCCGTTTCAATTTTAAATGTGACTTTAAGTCCATCCATATTCGCATCGTAAAGGTTCTCGACCTCGGTGGCTTTCCACGCTTTGAGAAGAAAACCGTCGCAATTGCCGATTTCCGATTTGATCTTTTCCAGTTCCGCTTTCAAACTTTTGATGTGCGTTTCATATTTGAATTCATATGATGCATCGCCGATTTTCGAGCGCACCGACAGCACAAATTGCCCATCGTGCGTATAGCCCTCTGTCGCGCCGTGGCCATTGATCTTGTCGGCGTCATCGACCCAAAGCAATTGCAGATACTTTTTGCGATCTTCAAACGGCAGGGCAGCATCGTCCGGCCAATCCCCTAAGTTCTGCCAATGGTCGGCACCGTACTTGAACCCATATTCAAGCTGCTCCGCGATATCTTTGATTCTTTCTATTAACATTTTCCTGATATTGTTTGCGTATGTCGTTGTTCACTTTGTCCAGGCACATCTTGCGAAATACAACCGCGTATGGCTTTTGCAATACGGCCTCGTGCTTCAATAAATCCCCTCGTGCGATATTGTCCACGGCGGCAGTATATCCGAAATCCATCAATCTTTCCGCACCTGCCTGCTTTTCATCGTTGTCAAGCTCCGACCCTAGTTGCTGCTTTTCAATCTCGGCCATGCTCACGAGCTGATCGATAATCCACTTGTAAGCCGCAAAGGCGTTGAACATGTCGAGCGATTGCATGTGCTTTTCAGAAATGCCGAAGACGATACCCATTGCCCGTGTCATGTTCTGCTTTTCGACAGCCTCGCGCAAATGCACAAGGTCAATCCACTTCATGAGCCAGAAGTTCGGCTTCAATGCCCGAAGCTTTTTGGTTCTGATCATCGAGCGCCTGCGGATAACCGGGTTTGGCTTCAAATGATCTTTTATGGTCACATCGACAAGCTCCCGAACTTCGGGCTGCAGACTGGGGTAATCTTTCAATCTCGGCCGCTTACGAAATATCGACGTTAGGTTGTACGACTTGAACCCCATGATCCTTGCTTTTTCTTCAATGAATTGTTATACGCTATGACCAGGCAATCGACCTGACCTTTTTGCTTCTTGTTCGGGAACGTCTTGATCTCATCGAGAAAGCCATCATTCCAATTTCCCCTGATCAGCTTTACCCTTCGGCTTTCGCATCCGGGTGATATGTCCTGCACCCGGGCAATCTTATCTTTAAATGGCGGCGCGTCCTCTTTGATGTTCAAATCGGTTTCCCGCTTCACGGTTGCAACGAGCGACTTTCCGCTGGATTTCGGTTCGACATAGATGATCGACCTGGATGTGTAGCCATGGAGCATTGGAAATGATTTCGTGTACTTCACGAGTTCGGGAAACTCTTTCCACACACCTTCCGAGTACCTGATGATAAGCTCGTTATTGTATGTGCCGAACTGCATCATGCCGCTTTCATCATTGTTCAGGTTCTCGGTTTCGGCAGTATCGATCGCGGTATTCCAGACAATCGAGTTATGCTCCGGCTTGAAGTCGATGATCTCGAACCATGCGGCTTTCAGCAATCCACCCTCTGCCGGTGATTCTTCCTGCATGTACTGATTGGCATATCCATAACTCCCCAGATCGGAGCGAGCCTCTTTCAATACGCGCTCTGGCATCCGAACAGGATCGAGCAAACCCTCGACGTATCTCTCGCGAACTTCGAGAGGCCTCACGCGGTCGGAAAGTTCGGCAGGCAGGCATATATGTTTGATGCGTTCTCCTTTCTTTGCGAGAAGGTATCCCGATGGGTCTTCCTCGTGCACACGCTGCATAACCGTGATGATCGGCGTGTTTTCCTTTTCGACTTTTCGGCTCGACAGCGTTTTAGTATGCTCATTGGCCGAGCGTCTTTCAGCTTCCGATGATGCCTGGTGCGGATTAAGCGGGTCGTCATTTATAATCACGTGCCCGTGCTTTCCGGTGATGGTTCCGCCTGTGGATGTGGTGTACCTTGCCCCGCCGCTGGTATTGTCATAATTCTGCTTTGCCGACTTATCGGACCGCAACTGTATTTCAGGAAACAGCAAGCGGAATTTATCGCTAAGGATAATGTCCCGTGACTTTACCGCATGCTCTGTCGATAGGTCGCTCGAATACGAGTTGGTGATAATCCGCAGCGTGGCATCTTGTGTCCACAGCCAAACGGGAAACATAATCGTGCATATGGTCGTCTTCGAGGTTCCGGGTGGGATATTGATCAGGATGTCGTATGGCTTTGGCAATCGCTGCACGATGAACGGTGCGAGAGCCTGAAGCTCATCACACAAAAATTCAATGTGCCAATTGTAAACCGGTTCTTCCTTGATCACTACATCCCAAAACAGCCGAACAAAGTTGTAAAACCGCTTTTTCGATTGCTCACGCTGGATTGACCTAAGCGCATCATTTGGAACCATCACCTTTTAGCTTCAACGATATTTCAAAGAGCCTTTCTTTTTCTTCCTCCGACAAGTTCGACGTGTCGAAGCTGTGTTTATTATTGCTGTCCACTTCGATCTTGTCGCCGTATTTCTTTGGATTCATTTTCGACGCTGCCCATTTACGAGCATCAACCTGAAGCCTGCTACGCTGGACAATATTGTGTTGAACGTATTCGATTCCGTCGACCTCTATCACGTCCTTGTCCTGCTTGTCGGCAATCTCGATAATCTCTTCAGCAAGGATATCTGCCCTGATTTCCATCGCGCGCGCGTACTGCTTCGCTAACTCGGAATCCTCTGATAACCATTGTGACCAAGTTGAAAATGTTGGTATCACATCCCGGCTTGAATTATCAATGAGCGATCTTAGACTTTTACCCGACGATACGTGTTCGAGTATATCGGCAATAGCGTCCTGCTTCTTCTCAGGTGTCCAAGTGATTGGTGCTGGCATGATCTCCATTTTTATTATTTCGGTTTGCCTCTGCCATTTCCCGGACTTTATCTTTGTCGACATACGGAGCGATATATTCGGCTACTCCATCGGATCCATTTGATGTAAAGGCACGTCTTAGCCTTTTGTAATGGTTCACCGCTTCACCGCCCTGATGATGGATGTAAATGCCTTTCGGGTTTACGTTTCCGAGTTCTGCAAGATGCTCCTTTGTCGAAGTGCGTATCAGCTCCTCTCCTTTGATGCGACGGGTAATAATCTCTTTCTTTGGCAATGAATCCGCAAGCTCTTTCAATCTCCGGTCAACTTGTTTTGTTATTTTGTGCATGTGATGTGGTATTGGAAATTTGAAATAATGACCTTTCGCATCAGTTTTTTATAGATTATGCTTATTCGCATCCTTCGCATAATCAAGGTCACACCGTCTGATTCGTAGCAGCTACGGACAGTAAACCGCTGCTTAAGGTTATGAATTACGATGGAAAATGCCATGAAAAAACCCCGTACTGTTTCCTTTGGAACCTTTACGCTCCACGATTGGCCATTATTTCAAATCAACTTAGTTGCGAGTACAGGATTCGAACCTGTGACCTTTGGGATATGACCCCAACGAGCTGCCAACTGCTCTAACTCGCGATGTATCGAAAACCCGCCCGGGTGCGCTGATCTTACGGAAAGCGTGGCGGGTGTTATAAATCATCTTCCAGGTTTGTGGAAAACTCGCCCGTTATTACCGACGCCGCAACGAGGGTAAACAATCCGATTATCCCGATGCCGAACCCCACAAGGACGGCAACTGCAATTACTTTGACGATCAGAATCAGGGTTTCCATATCTTACGATTTTAAATATTGATCGATTACCTGTTTTGCCATCTCGAAGCTCCAGACGAAATACGCATCATAGCCACGGTCTTTAAGGTCTTGAATCGTTTTCCATTGGCCTTTGATGTGATCATTGGACTTAACGCCGCCATCTTTTTTGAACGGCGTTTCAATCTTCAGCTCAAGAAACAACCCGGAGTATTTGCCTCTGGGTTCGAGAATAATTAAATCGGGGCACTTGAAACCGTGCTTTTGGATTGCCTTGTTACGGGCAGCCTGTGGCAAGGTCAGCTTAACCGAGGCGACGGTATCTGACAAGTACAGTACATTGCCGTATTGCAACGACAGGTAATGACAGATAGCCTTTTGAAGTTCGTACTCCTGATGCCTCAAATGTGATTGTAATGCCGGTCAAAAAGTGGAAATAGTATGCCTGCGAGTGTCACAGGTCTTGTGAATAATTGTAGGACAAATATAGTCAAATAGCCTTGCCAGCCAAGTATTTACGGAATATTTTTTAACCGGTTTATGCACAATTATTTAGAGGTGGTTACGTTATGATCTTTCGATTTTTAAATGAGCGGGAATATGGGCAGGAATATTGATTTTGGCAATTTTAATGAGGTTCGCAATGTGGCCTTTTCGCTTGGCGTTACCGAGCTTCAGTTGAAAGAGGCCGCAAAGGTCATCGGGGCAGATATTGACAAGATTCGGGAATACTTCAAATCTTATAAGGTTCCGTTTATGAATCGGAATGAGCCGAGGGTTGGACTACTTTTTAAGTATCGCAGAGGCGGCAAGTGAATTGAAAACAAAAAGCCAGAATTAACCTGGCTTTTCGCTTATCCTTCCAATGTAGATTGAATGTTGTTGGAATAGTGTAATTATATTCGGTTAGCCGAAATGCTTAATCTTCGTCCTCATCATACATCGACATACCAATTCGTGGGCAAGGATCTGCTTGACAACTGCGACAATAGGTTTTCGATGACTGTCGATCAAAACTTTCGATTGCATGAATTGCAACTGCGGCCACTTGAAGCATTTCAGTGCGGTAATTTTCGAGACGAATACGCTGAAGATTGTCTCCGGCCTTTAACGTGTAATCGACATCGCCTTTTCCAAAGTGATGATCAACTGCTTCTTTTGAAGCCTCGCCAACTTCCTCGGTTAAAATTGCGATCCATTCGATAGGCTTATTATCCTGGATTCCAAACTTTTCATCTTGACGTTGGCGCTCATGACGAATTTCTTCCATGATGCGTTCAAAAGCACTCCGGCTAACCCCGGCTATTTCTAATGCCTGCTTTTCAGGTAAATTGTTGTTTTCGTTCATGATAATATTTATTGGTTTCAGAAAATTATCGTTTTATAATTCGCCACTGACGCATAGCCGTTTCTCGTTAGCGGTCATTCATGTCGACCCGGAGAATTCGTTGCGCAGCATCAGCTTGCGATATCTGTTTGATTCCCCATTGGTATTTACACTTTGTACATTTCTTTACGGACATCTCTGTCGTAAGTCTTGTTTTTTTGATGGTGACCTTTACAGTTCCTTCTTGACATTTTCCGCAGATCAAGGATTCTTCTTGCTTTGTCATGCTCTTGATTTTTTGAACGAACCGCTAACCGTGCATTCACGCGATAGCTGCCGTCTGGTTAATTAATAATTCTCTTTCTTTGAGCCTTTCCGGTAGCAGAAAGTACTCGGTCAATTACGCCGCTACCGGCGCGAATGCGAGATTCGTTACAATGCATCAAATAAATTCACTTGAACAGGCGCTTTGCCTTTCAATATTTCCATCTGATGAACAATTGATTTCAAAACAGATTTTACATACGCCTCATCGACATTCGCATCCATATCTTTGGCTTTAAAATCCAAACGATTTTGCAGCCATGCCGATATACGTTCCATTGCTGCAATTGAAGCTTCCGCCTTTGTTCGAAACTGAGTGCCGTAGATAGATAATCCTTTAAAACCACCGCTGCCACCATTGGATTCATAACGGTAACCATAAGTCCAGGTTCCGTTTGGTCCGCGACCTACCGTTACGAGATTTCCAGCACACGCCTTGTCTTTCTTGTGGCGAAACTCAATTGTTTCTTCCTCAAAAAAGTCATATCGCTTTGCCCATCCATGTTCTCCAAACTCAAAATCCATCCAGCCGAATTCCTGCTGCTTTTTATAAGTGTACAGATTCATGCAGCAATGCCGAACAGATTCGCCAAAACTTTCAAACCGGCGCATTGCATCCTCATCATTCGACTGCAAAGCCGCAATATATGATTCGATAAATGAAAGCTCGTCTTTGCTGGCCCGATATTCTTTGGCGGACGCGAGCTTTTCATCAATGGACATTTCCTGTAATTTTTTAAGCATGGCTTGGCATCTCAATATTTAACATATCAAACAATGATGGCATATTCATTTTCTCATCGGCAGCCTTACAATATTGCGCGCCGTCGAGAAAGTATGTCGGGTTAAGCTCCAGTCCGTAGCCAAACCTTTTCAAAAGCACAGCGCGGTATGGAACGGTCATAATGCCGCCAAACGGATCCATTACGATATCGCCCTCATTCGAGAATTGCGTGATCGTGCGATCAACGATATCGAACTGAAGCGGACAAAGATGCATTTCCTTTCCCTTGCTCCATTGGCTGGCGTTGAGGGTCAGCATGCGGGTAACATCGCTCCATACTTCGTCCGACCAGCTCTGCGGCTGCAAAAGCATAAATGATGTCGGCAGCTTGCCCGTAGCGTCGAGCGTTTCCCCAATCTTCACATGATGCTCAAAGTCATAAATGCTTTCAAGTGAAAACTTTTTAAACTCTTTGAAGATCACATCGTGGTCGAGCGTGGCAAGCTCATCGGGTTTCAAACACCTGTTACCGGAAGAGCGTGTAAACCCATGCGCGTCCACTTGCCAGCGCGAACGCGAGTACCGGCCTTTGTCTTTTACGACCGGCTCATCAGCATATCCCTTGGTAAGATCGCTTTGCGGCTTGCGAAAAAGTAGCATGTATTCGGGCATACCGACACCCATGCGCGAACCATCCTTACACTGCTCTGTCCATCCGAG
>CBDUBP010000048.1:0-12526 GCA_965365415.1 uncultured bacterium
ATGAACCATCCCCAATAGCGATCCGTTGCGCTGTACGCACCACACATCTATTTCGGCATATCGGGTGATGATTGACATGTAAAAAAGTGAAAAGCGAAGTTATTATTAATAATGAGCCAATTACAATTTTGTCGAAAAAGAATTTAACAAACTTAGATTTACCTATATAAATGTAAAAATCATCGCGATTTTTGTAAGAAAATCATTTTTAAATGTGACTAATTTAGGGTAAAAATTTACCAGAAAGTGGAAACTATTGTCATTGAGATCGAGAATGGTGGAACCAAAAGCATTTATAATTTTCAGTTCCGGAACCGGTCTGGAGATTACTGGGAGGCAAAACTTCTGGACGATTCCAAAAAGACAGTGAAGGATTTTAATTGCAGTGTTATTCCGGACTGTCTGGATGCGCTGTCGGACATCTTGCTAAAATTTGGAAACATCAGGCGCATTTTTGCCCTCAAACCCGATTGTAATCACGTTTCGCTGCTTAAGAACCTGATTGCAGGCAAAACAAGAGGTGCGTAAATTCCCTCGGAACATTGGTTCCAGAAAATGAAAACATCGTCGCAATACACAATTAAATGTAGTGCGACGGTGTTTTTTCATTTGTTCGATTGTTCAAAAATTCAAATCTAAAAACCATAATTAATTGTATTTTTACGGCTCAAAATTGATTGCGAATTAATGGGTAAAATCATCGCTGTTGCGAACCAGAAAGGCGGTGTCGGAAAGACGACAACCTCGGTAAATCTTGCAGCGTCACTGGGCGTTCTTGAAAAGAAAGTATTGCTGATAGATGCAGATCCGCAGGCCAACGCAAGTTCGGGGCTCGGCATTGACGTCGAAACGGTCGAGATCGGCACTTATCAGATCCTGGAACACAGCAACACGCCGCGTGAGGCGATCATTGAATCGTCATCCCCTAACGTCGACGTCATTCCCGCCCATATCGATCTTGTGGCCATTGAAATCGAACTGGTCGACAAAGACCAGCGCGAATACATGCTCAAAAAAGCATTGGCCGAAATCCGTGAGGAATATGATTACATCATCATCGATTGCGCACCATCACTTGGATTGCTGACACTTAACGCGCTTACTGCGGCGGATTCCGTCGTGATCCCGATCCAGTGTGAATATTTTGCATTAGAAGGTTTGGGCAAACTGCTCAATACGATCAAAAGCGTGCAGAAGATCCACAATCCCGATCTCGATATCGAAGGCTTGCTGCTGACGATGTACGACTCACGGCTCCGGCTTTCGAACCAGGTCGTCGAGGAAGTCCAAAAGCATTTCCACGACATGGTTTTCAAGACGATCATCCAGCGGAATGTCAAGCTCAGCGAGGCGCCAAGTTTCGGGGAAAGCATCATCAATTTTGACGCAACGAGCAAAGGCGCGACGAATTACCTCAGCCTTGCACATGAAGTATTAAAGAAAAATCCCATTATCTAAATGGCAAAAGCGATCAAAAAACAGGCATTGGGCCGCGGGCTTTCGGCGTTGCTGAAAGATCCGGAAAATGATATAAAATCGGTTTCCGACAAGAATGCAGACAAAGTGGTTGGCAGCATTGTCGAGATCGACATCGATTCGATCGAGATCAACCCATTCCAGCCGCGAAGCAACTTTAACGAAGACTCGCTTCAGGAACTGGCTTCATCGATCAGGCAGCTCGGCGTCATCCAGCCGATCACGGTCCGTAAATCAGATTTCAACAAATACCAGCTTATTTCAGGTGAACGAAGGCTGCGCGCATCGAGGATCGCCGGACTCAATACCATCCCTGCGTATATCCGCATCGCGAACGACCATGAGTCGCTTACGATGGCGCTCGTCGAGAACATCCAAAGGCATGACCTCGACCCGATCGAAATTGCGCTTTCCTATCAGCGATTGATCGATGAAATCAATCTGACCCAGGAACAGATGAGTGAGCGTGTCGGCAAAAAAAGGTCGACCATTGCCAATTATCTGCGGCTTCTGAAACTCGATCCCGTGATCCAGACCGGAATCCGCGATGGTTTCATCACGATGGGACACGGACGTGCGATCATCAATATTGACGATCACGATGTGCAGGCTGATATCTACCAGAAGATCGTAAGCCGCAATCTTTCCGTCCGCGAAACTGAAGCGCTTGTTAAGAGTTATCAGGACGGAATCAAACCAAAATCATCCGCAAAAGCAAAATCCGCATCTTCAGGAAATGATGATGAAAAGATCGCGAAAATCCGCGATTTCTTCGGCGCAAAAGCAGATGTGAAAATTTCCGCAAACGGCAAGGGCAAGATCACGATCCCGTTCAAATCGGAAGCAGATTTCAACAGGATCATCAACCTGATCTCAGGTGAATAGGTTATTGTACATAATCTTCTTTATTTTAATATGCGGACAGGCCTTTTCGCAGCAGGTTCCCGATGCGATTCGCGCCGCCGACACGATCACAGCGCCGCAGATCGATCCGCTTGCACCATCGAAAGCAGCCTTTTATTCGGCGATCCTGCCGGGACTGGGACAGGCGTACAACAAGAAATATTGGAAAATCCCAATTGTTTATGCGGCTATCGGAACAAGCATCTATTTTTATCTCGACAACAATAAAAAGTACCATCAGTACCGAGATGCCTATAAAAGGCGGCTCGCGGGATTCAGTGACGATGAATTCCAATATCTCGATAACAACCGGCTGATTGCCGCGCAGCGTTTGTTTCAGCGAAACCGCGATTTGTCGCTGTTGGTAACGGCGGCCTTTTATGTTTTGAATATCGTCGACGCGAATGTCGATGCGCATTTGATCCAGTTCAACGTCAGCGATAAACTCACGCTTGAACCGGCAGTTTATCAAAATGAAATCGATTACAAACCCAACGTCGGACTGACGGTTAATTTTAAATTCTGATGAAAATAGCGTTGCTCGGCTACGGAAAAATGGGAAAGACGATCGAAAATGTCGCTCTTGACCGCGGGCATGAAATAGTGCTGCGCAAAGGATCACAGGATGGTTATGACGGTTTGGAACTTGCCGATGCCGCAATCGAGTTCAGCGTTCCCGCATCGGCCGTGACCAACATCACGACATGCCTCAACGCCGGTATTCCCGTGGTTTCAGGCACTACCGGATGGCTTGAAGATTATGAGATCATGACCGCACTATGCAGCGATAAAAACGGTGCCTTTATTTACGGATCCAATTTCAGTCTCGGAGTCAACCTGTTTTTCAGCCTGAATGAATACCTTGCCAGGATGATGCGCAAATATCCGCAGTATAAGATTTCGATGGAGGAAATCCATCATACGCAAAAACTTGACGCACCGAGCGGAACCGCAATCTCTCTGGCAAAAACGATCATTGACAACTCGGATTATTCAAGCTGGGCAATCGGAAATCCTAAAGAAGATGAAATCATGATCGACCCAAAACGCATCGAAAATGTTCCCGGAACGCACAGTGTTTTTTACCAATCGGAAGTAGATACCATCGAGATCAAGCATACCGCCCATAGCCGCGAAGGGTTTGCCCTTGGAGCGGTGATGGCAGCCGAATGGATCGTTGGTAAAAACGGCGTATTTACGATGAAAGATGTGCTTGGTTTGTAACGGCACGAATACAAAACTGACTTAAGAACGAAAACGACATCATATGACCCTTACGCAATGGTTTATCTTTTTCCTGATCGTACAAGCAATACACTTCGCCGGCACTTGGCGATTATATGAGATTGCAGGCCGTAAACGATGGGAGGCCGCCGTTCCGATCTACAACGCAATAGTTTTGATGAAGATCATCGGACGCCCCACCTGGTGGACGATCCTTCTGTTCATACCGATTGTCAACCTGATCATGATCCCGGTTGTTTGGGTGGAGATCATCCGAAGCTTCGGAAAGAACAAAACAATGGACACGATCCTGGTTCTGATCACTTTTGGATTCTACATCTATTACATCAATTACACGCAGAAAGTCGAATATATCCCAAACCGAAGCCTTGTTCCAAAATCAAAGGCCGCCGACACGCTGAGTTCATTGCTGTTCGCGATCATCGTCGCAACGCTTGTCCACACATATGTGATGCAGCCGTTTACGATACCGACATCATCGCTTGAAAAAACACTTTTGGCGGGCGATTTCCTTTTTGGAAGCAAATTCAATTACGGCGCGCGGACACCGATGACTACGGTTGCAGCGCCAATGGTTCACGATACTATTCCGATTGCGAACATCAGGTCGTATTCCAAATGGCCGCAGCTTCCTTATTTCCGCTTTCCCGGCACTGAGGAAATCGAGAAGAACGACATCGTCGTATTTAACTGGCCCGTCGACACGGTAGAGCAATTCTTTAAAAAATCGAACCGCGTCGACAAACCCATCGATAAAAAATCGAATTATGTCAAACGATGCGTTGCGACGCCGGGCGACAGCCTTTATATCAAACAAGGCGTGCTTTACATCAATGGAAAGGAATTGATCCTTCCCGACCGCGCACGGCCACAGTTCTCATATTTGATCCAGATCGACGGGAAGACGCCGATCGATCCTTTCTATCTTTCAAATGAATTGGACATTACCGACCGTGCCTACAATGTCGGTCCAAACACGTTCTTGTTCTCAGCAATCACTGATGAAAGCGCCGCACGATTAAAGAATGTTCCGGGCGTGGTATCGGTGCAAAAATCGCTGAACAGGCCACAGGCCACTTTTGGCGGGAATACGGCATGGGATTTCGATAATTTCGGCCCGATTTACGTTCCTGGCCGTGGAAAGACTGTAGCGCTGACTGCCCAGTCATTACCGTTCTATAAAAAGATCATCCGCGAATATGAACATCACGATCTGAAAGTCAACGGTGATGAGATCAGCATCGACGGCAAAGTTGCCACCACCTATACTTTCGGGCAGAATTACTACTGGATGATGGGTGACAACCGCCACAACTCCGAAGACAGCCGCGCATGGGGATTTGTTCCTGAAGACCATATCGTTGGCAAGCCGGTTTTCATTTGGCTGAGCCTTGATCCCAACAAAAAAGGATTTTCAAAGATCCGCTGGGACAGGATGTTTACGACTGTCCATGGCGAAGGAAAGCCCGTTTCTTATTTCAAATTCTTCCTGATATTGCTTGCGGCCTACTTTGTTGTGGATTATATCGTTAAGAAGAGAAGGAAGGAAAAACCGCAATTGTAACAGGAAGTTGATTTGTTTATTTGTGGATCAAACAGTTTAGGGGTTTAGTTGTTTAGAAAGTTTAGATTGCTAACATCTTCGACCGAAAAACATAATTCACAAAAAAAATGCAATATGCTTTTGAAAAATTAGAAGTTTGGATATTGGCAAAAAACGCAGCAAAGTTAATCTACTCGATTACGGCAAATTTCCCATCATCGGAGCGCTACAGCTTACAGCTACAACTTAGGAGATCGGCAATTTCGATATGTTCAAACATTTCAGAAGGTTCGGGCCGAAATACCGCTAAAGACCAAGCACATTTCAGTACAATGGCCTATAGCTCATTATTGGAAACGCTGAACCAACTGATACTTGCATACGAATTATCATTCATCAACCAGGAAGAATATCAAACAACTCGTCGGGAACTGGAAAGCGTTTCGTATCATTTAAATGCGTTGAGAAAATCACAATTACGACGAATTTAATCTTACCCCAAACCATCTAAACCCTCTAAACCTCTAAACCTCTAAACTCCCCATGCTTCTCCTCTACCCAACCTACTTCCCCTCAATTTCCCATTTTGTCGCAATGGCACATTCGGATCAGGTGGTTTTTGAAGTCGAGGATAATTTCCAGAAGCAGACGAACCGCAACCGGATGTACATCTACAGCCCTAACGGGAAACAAATGCTGAATATCCCCGTCAAACATTCATCGACGGCGCATCAGAAAACCAAAGATGTTAGGATCGAAACCGCGTTTGGCTGGCAGAAACTTCATTTCAGGTCGCTTGAAGCCGCTTATCGATCGTCGCCGTTTTTTGAGTATTTTGAAGATGCGATCGAACCGATCTTTTCGAAGCGATATGAATTCCTGCTCGACCTGAACCTTGAAGCGATCGATATTGTCTCGCGATGCCTGAAAATGGATTTGTCTTATTCGGAAACCAGTGAATATTTCCACGAAGTTCCGGACGACAATGATCTTCGGTTTCTTGCAAATGGGAAGAAAGACCTATCACAATTTGAGGAATATACACAGGTATTTGGTGACCGACACGGTTTTTTGAACAACCTCAGTATTCTCGACCTGTTGTTTAATGAAGGGCGGCACGCAGTGGACTATCTCAGGAGGCAACCGATCCCTACTCCATAAATAACCTTGTCATGATCGGATAGTGGTCTGAATATCCGATCTCCGAAAAACTATTAAAATCCTTGACCTGCATTTTTGCATCGCTGAAGATATAATCGATCCGCGCAGGATAATATTTGAAATGATACGTCTGACCGAAACCGTTTCCGCCTTCCTCGAAACAATCCTTCAGCTTGCCTTTGATGCTCCGATAAACATACGAAAACGCACTGTTGTTCATGTCCCCGCAAATGATGATCGGATAAGGGCAATCCTTTTTATGGTTCATGATGATCTCGGCCTGAAGCTGCTGCTGACGGAAGGCCTGGCTGATCCTGCGGAACATCATTTGGGATTTCTGTTGGTCGATGCCATTGATGTCTTTGTTGATGTCGTCCACATCAGGTGTGATCTTGATCGATTGAAGGTGCATGCTGTACACGCGAATCGTATCGAGACCCTTCTTAAGATCGGCATAGACAGCGTTGTTATCAGAGCCGGGGAATGCAAGGACGCCTTTGTTGATGATCGGGAATTTTGAGAATATTCCGTGACCGGTTTTGATCTGGTCGCCATGCACATCGACGTAACTATGCGGATACGCTTTGAGGTCGATATTAGCCGATGTCGAAAATTCCTGGATACACAGAATATCGGGATTCTGTTCATTGATGAAGTCAAGGATTTCCTGCGGCACATTTTCCTTATCGAGCCATTTGAACAGATTGAAAAGCCTGACGTTATAACTCATAACGGTAAAGTCCTTTTCCTGCTCCAGCAGATCCGTCGAAGAGAATTTATAAAATTTATTGATGAATGGGATTCCGAGGATGAGCAGCAGCGCCGAGAGGAAAACCTGCCTTTTGAGCTGGATCAGCCAATACATGAACAACAATCCGTTCAGGATCAAAAAAAGCGGAAGGAACAATGTCAGGACCGATAAGAACGGGAAAAGTTTCGGCGCAAGAAAAGGAAGCACATAGGCGATGAATGTCAATATCGCAACAAAGATATTGAACACAAATACTGTTTTATTGAACCAGGATAGCTGCCTCATTTTGGAAATGCGAAGTAAAGATAGCTTTTTGGATGATATGCCAAACTTACTGTTTGCCGGCGCGGAACAAAAAATCCTTTTCGTCCTTGGTCAGGCTGTCGTATCCCGAGCGGCTGATCTTATCCAATATCTCATCGATTTGTTGCTGGGTCTTGTTTTTTGTGACAATTTTCGACGCAGTTCTTGATTGTGGCGCGGAATAATTTTTATGTACCTTGAAATTCGACTTCTTTCGCGGTCCTGAAAATTTCCCTGAAAGATTCGGAATCCAGCTAACCAGATCGCGCCCGGACTGCAATTGCTTGATGAAAAGATATCCGAAAAAAGCACCGCCGAGATGCGCTATGTGCCCGCCTGTGTTGTTTGTGGGCAACTGTATCAGATCGATGATCACCAGAACCAAAACCACGTGCCACAATTTTACGGTTCCAAAAAGAAACAGGCGCACGGGCATATTGGGCGAATACGTCATCGTCGCAAACAATATGGCCATAATGGCTCCCGACGCGCCGACCATCGGAACGCGGCGGCCTGCAAGCATCGGCAGGAACATGTACGACAAAATGAATATCACGCCCGCTACGACCGCAGCTGCGATGTACAGCCCGATCAATTGTTTCTGGGTGAAGAATGTAGTAAAGATGCGACCCGCAAAATTGAGCATCAGCAGATTGAAAATGATATGCATGATACCTGCATGGAAAAATGCATAACTGATGATCGACCATGGCTTCCACAGCAGGTCTGCCGGATCGGATGAAATGCTTACAAAATCGAGAAAATCAATGTCGAAGCCAAATAATTTGAGTAATGCAAAAACGACATGCGGAATCACAAACAGGCCGATATTGAGAAATATGAGCCGTGTGGTCATATCGCCCATCCTGAATTGCATCTTCATATCGTCGATGATCGTTGCCATTTTAATCCCAGCGGTTTTGGTTGAACTGATTCTTTTTCCACATCCACATCATCAGGAAACCGACAATTGCGCCACCGATATGTGCAAAATGCGCGATGCCGCCTGCACCTCCAAATATCGACTTTCCCGAAATCCCGAGATACAAATCGACCACCAGCAAACCGGGAACAAAATATTTCGCTTTTATCGGGATTGGAATAAAAAGCAGCATCAATTCAGCATTGGGATACATCACCGCAAATGCAACGAGTAATCCGTAGATCGCGCCCGATGCACCGACTGCGGGCGTATTGTACGAGAAGAACATCGATTCAAGCTTGCCAAGCGGAACGGCATCGAGAATTGCGGTATTGTATCGGCCTTCCGCCAGGAGCAAATCGATTTCAGCCTGCGGGATATTGGCCTGACGAAGCAACTCGAGACCGTCGTGAAATTGATAATAATTGACAAGCGAATGAAGCAGCGCAGCTCCAAGTCCGCAGGAAATATAAAAGAATAAAAACTTCCTGCTTCCCCACTGATGTTCGAGCGCCGATCCAAATGAAAACAGCGCCAGCATATTGAAAAGCAAATGCGTCAGGTGCGGCATTGCAGCATGCATGAACATGTGCGTGATTGGCTGCCAGACCGCAAATTTGGGCGATTCGAAATAATAAAGCGAGAGCAGGTCGTACGTTACGGGCCCGACAATCTGGCTTCCGATATAAAATATAATATTGATGATCAGCAGCTGCTTGACCGTCGGTGTGATATTCATCATAGTGCAAATTTTTTATCGATGTCCTCTACGCTCATTGTTACAAAAGTGGGTTTCCCGAATGGGGAAACGTCCGCTTCCTTGCATGCAAAAAGACTGTTGACGAGATTTTCCTGCTCGCGTTCGCCGAGATAGATTCCGGTTTTGACCGCAAGGCTGCGTGCCATCGATTTGGCGATAACGTCGTTCTGGCTCCAGCTGTTACCCGGAATTCCGTCCTGAAGGTCGCTGATCAGATGCTCGAGCACGATCGAAACCTCGCTTTCGGAAACATTGACGGGTACACCCGAAATCATGAGCTTGTCGGATTGGGGATTCTCAAATACAAATCCCGTATTGGCAAGAGATGGCAGAAGCTCCGAGACCAATTCCATTTCTGCAGGCGAATAATACAATTCAAGCGGGAAAAGCAATTGCTGGCTCGATGCCTGGTGAACCGTCATGCTCGCGAGGAATTCTTCATACAGTATGCGTTGGTGCGCACGTTGCTGGTCGATGATGACCATTCCTGATTTTATCGGGCTGACGATATATTTTTTATGGATCTGATAGGTTTTATTTGCTGACTTCCTGTCCTCATGCTCATCAAAAAGCGACGCGGTAACCTCATCGTTTTCAAATGACATCTCGCCATGGCTGAAATGCCTTTCGCCGTTAAATCCGGCAGCCACTTCCTGCTTAAGTCCGGTAAACATGCTTTCCCAGCCGGCGGTTTCGCGTTTGTGGTGTGCAAATTTCGGCTGTGATGTTCCGCCAAACGGGTTGAACCCGGCGTCGACCTGGATCAGCGGAACCGATGCTTCGCGGTTTTTGTAATCGTAGGGCGTATCGAGGTTGGCATCACGCTCGAAATCGAGTACGGGCGCCACATTGAACTGCCCGAGGCTGTGTTTGACGGCCGACCGCAATATCGCGTACAGCGCATGTTCGTCGTCGAACTTTATCTCGGTTTTCGTCGGATGGATATTGATGTCGATCGATTTTGGCGGGACAATCAGATACAGGAAGTATCCTGGCTGGCATCCGTCTTTCAAAAGCCCTTCGTAAGCCGACATGATTGCATGATGAAGGTATCCGCTTTTGATATATCTGTGGTTGACGAAGAAAAATTGTTCGCCGCGATTCTTCTTTGCGAATTCGGGTTTTGTGACAAATCCGTGAATGGAAACGATTTCGGTGTCTTCCTTGACCGGAACCAGTTTCTCATTGGTTTTGCCTGCAAAGATATTGACGATGCGCTGACGCAGGTTCGATGGCGGAAGGTTGAACATCTCGCTCCCGTTGTGGTACATCGTAAAATGTATCGAAGGATGGGCCAGCGCAACGCGCTGGAATTCATCAACAATATGCCGCTGTTCAACGACTTCCGATTTTAAAAAATTCCGACGTGCCGGAATATTAAAAAATAAATTCTTGATGGCGAACGAAGTTCCCGGCGGCAATACCGCAACTTCCTGGGAAACAAATTTACTGCCTTCGATGACGATGTGGTGTCCAAGCTCATCCTGCGCCTGCCGCGTTTTCATTTCGACGTGTGCAATTGCTGCAATCGACGCCAATGCCTCACCGCGGAATCCTTTCGTATAAAGTGAAAACAGATCCTCTGCCTGGCGGATCTTCGATGTCGCATGCCGCTCAAAACAGAGCCGTGCATCGGTGACGTTCATCCCGATTCCGTTATCGATGACCTGGACAAGCGATTTACCGGCATCCTTGATGATAAGCTTGATATCAGTTGCCTGTGCATCGACGGCATTTTCCAATAGTTCCTTGACCACCGAGGCAGGTCTCTGAACGACCTCTCCGGCGGCTATCTGGTTGGCAACATGGTCTGGAAGGAGCTGGATTATTCCGGGCATCGAATCAAAATGATAGGACATCAAATGTAAGGAAAAGTGACAGAGTTACAAAGGGGCAAAGTGACAAAGCGGTGGGAAGTTTTCAGGGGCAATTGACAGTTTGCAGTAGGCGGTAGGCGGTGGGCAGTTGACAGTTTACAATTCACTATTCAGTGCTCACAGTTGACAGTTTACAGTTTACAGAAGCAACACACGATTTGAAATCGAAAACTGAGACTGAGGCTCAAACCTCTATGGAATGGAGTGCGTTAGGGATGGAAGCGGCTCCCGATAGCTATCGGGATTGCGCGCAGCGAAGAAAAGATACAGCGGACAGCTCGGGCCTTCGGCAACGCTATAATATAGTTTACAGTGAACCGTTTACAGCGAATAGTTTACAGCTTACAGACGAGTTTTAAATAATGTTTACTGACTACTGTTTTCTCTCACTGCCTACTGCCTACTTCCCACTGCCCACTGCCTACTGCTTACCCGACTCTGATCTCAAAAAAGCCATCTTAATCGCCGCAATCCCCGCCTCGGTTCCTTTGTTGCCATGAGCGCCGCCGCTGCGGTCGAGCGATTGCTGTTCGTTGTTGTCGGTGAGTACGCAAAAGATTACAGGTACGTTTCCGTGAAGATTTAATTCTTTGATTCCCTGGGTTACGCCATCACAGACAAACTCGAAATGCATCGTTTCGCCTTTGATCACGCATCCGATGACGATGACCACGTCGACATTCTGTGTGTCGATCATTCGTTTCGCTCCATAGATCAGCTCAAAACTTCCGGGAACGTCCCAGCGGATGATGTTTTCAGGTGTCGCGCCACAATCAAGCAAGGCAGTTTCGGCGCCGGCGTATAGCCCGTTTGTAATTTTGTCGTTCCACTCAGAAACAACAATCCCAAACCGGAATTGCTTCGCGTTTGGGATTGTTGCTTTGTCGTATTCCGACAGGTTTTTATTTGCCGTAGCCATTACTTTTGGGCAAGTCCGAGCATGGCGTCGACGTTTGTGCCTTCCGGCGACATGTCGTATTTCTCTTTAATCTCAGTGAAATGCTTGAGTGCATCGTCCTTTTTGCCAAGGGCCAATTCCACTTGTCCGGCTTTCATCAGGTAGCGTGGCGTAGTGAACTCGTTTGCATTCTTTTCGGCCGCTTTGAGATAATGATCAAGCGCCTCCTCAAGTTTGTTCTGCTGCGCGTACGCGTCACCCATGGCACCGTGAGCCAATACTGCAAGAATCACATCATCCGATTTGAATTTCTCAAGTGATTCGATCGCTTCAGCGTATTTGCCGGTGTTCAGGTAAGCAATTCCCGCGTAGTAGTTTGCAAGGTTTCCGGCATCGGTTCCCGAGTATTCTTCGGCAATGCTCACAAATCCGAATTTGCCTTCAGAACCGTTAAGCGCCAAGGTGAAGAGCGAATCCGCCTTTACATCGCCGTCGATCGCTTTCTGGAAATTTTGCTGCGCCGTGAACATCTGTTCGGCTGCATCGGCTTCATTAGGACCCAAAATGAATTTCTGGTACAATAAATATCCAACGGTAATGAATGCAATCGCACCCAAAACGCTTAAGATGTACTTTTGGTTACGCGCGATCCAATCCTCGGTTTTGTTGGCGGTCTCATCGAGTGTG
>CBDUBP010000049.1:0-12522 GCA_965365415.1 uncultured bacterium
CGTGGATCCCCTGGTCGTATGCCCGCTGTAAAAACGTCGAATAGAGGTTGCAGTAAACGATCATTCCTTGCGTTGCCATTCCGGCCGCGAGCGTGACTGCATGTTGCTCGGCAATGCCGACATCGAACGCACGATCGGGAAATTCCTGCATCATGTAGGTCAGTGAACATCCGGTAGGCATTGCGGGAGTAATTCCGATGACGCGTTGGTTTTGTCGAGCGAGTTCCAGTAAAGTCAGACCAAAAACATCCTGGAATTTCGGCGGGAGATTTTCCTCTTTTTTAGAAATCAATTCTCCGGTTAACTTATCGAATTTTCCCGGCGCATGATATTTCACCTGGTCCTGTTCGGCCTGCCGCAGTCCTTTACCTTTGGTCGTGATGACATGTAGGAATTTAGGCCCGCGAACTTTTTTCAACCGACGAAGTTCGCTGATCAGCAAAGGCAAATCGTGACCGTCAATTGGGCCCGAATAGACGAAATTCAGGGATTTGATGATGTTGTTCTGACGCTGATTTTTCCCTTTTTTGACTGCAGTAAGATAATTTTTCAGTGCGCCTACGCTCGGATCGATCCCAATCGCATTGTCGTTCAGGATGACCAGAAGGTTTGCATCGGTAACACCGGCGTGATTCAGGCCTTCGAAAGCCATTCCCGCAGCGATCGACGCATCGCCAATGATTGCAACATGGTGTTTCTCGCGGTTTCCTTTGATTTTTGAGGCGATCGCCATGCCAAGTGCGGCCGAAATCGACGTCGACGAATGGCCGGTGCCGAAAGTGTCATATTCGCTCTCCGACATCTTTGGAAAACCTGAAATGCCATGTAGCTGCCGATTTGTATCGAACTTCGATTTTCGGCCGGTTAGGATCTTGTGTCCGTATGCCTGATGACCGACATCCCAAACGAGAAGATCATTAGGTGTATCAAAAACATAATGAAGTGCAATTGTAAGTTCAACGACACCGAGGCTTGCACCGAGATGGCCTTCCTTAACCGAGACGATATCGATGATGAAATCGCGTAATTCCGTGGCAAGTTGCGGGAGATCATGCTCATTGAGTTTTCTAAGGTCTGACGGCAAATCGATATGATCAAGCAATTTTCCAGGCATGAAACAAATGTACGCAGTGAAATCGTATTTTTGGATCATGGATCCCATTTTCACCGACGAATACTTCATGAAAAAAGCACTCGATGAAGCACATGCAGCGTACGAAAAAGGCGAGATCCCGATCGGTGCAATCGTTGTTGTCGACAACAGGATCATCGCAAGAAGCCACAACCTTACGGAAATGCTCAATGATGTGACGGCACACGCTGAAATGCAGTCGATCACCGCGGCGGCAAATTTCATCGGCGGCAAATATCTCCGAAACTGCACGATGTACGTTACCGTCGAACCGTGTCAGATGTGCGCAGGAGCATTATATTGGAGCCAGATCTCACGCATCGTTTTTGGAGCCAAAGACAACCAGCGCGGCTATACGTCGATGGGAGGAAGGCTTCATCCAAAAACCATTGTCAACCCGGGAGTTATGGAAAACGAATGCGCAGCGCTGATGCTAAAATTCTTTTCCGAGAGGAGAAAATAAAAACAGGAAAATTCTGTTAATATAATCTGAAATTAAGTTCTAAATTTATTTCGGTTTACAGGGCACCAACATTTTCTCAACTAACAACTTTCATTAGCCACTCAAATGAAAAATCGTGCTGTTTTCCTGCTCGCTGCCGTCCTTTGTTTTTTTATTTCCTGCAACAGATCCGGACGTGAAAACGATTCTGAACTGGCGCCCTTCAAAGACTACATCACAAGCTTTTCATCCGGAACCGTATCTGCAAACGCCGATATCGTGGTCGGACTGACATTTTCTAAATCCGACTGGAAGCCAAATCAGGAACTCCCGCGCGACCTCTTCTCGATCTCGCCAAATGTCGATGGGAAAGTCATCATGCTGCCCAATAATTCAATTGCTTTTCGACCGACGAAGAAACTCGGGCAGGAAAAGGAATATCATCTCGTACTGCATTTGTCTGAAATCATAGATGTCCCGAAAGATCTTGCTGATTTTCATTTTACAGTCAAAACAATAGCGCAGGATTTTACTGTCATCACAAATGACCTTCAATCATACGATAAAAATTTGCAGTTCCTGAACATGTCGCTGAAATCTGCGGATAATCTCGATCCTGAGATCGCAAAAAAACTGGTGACTGCGACACAGGACGGAAATCCGCTTCCGATAAAATTTCATGCAACGCCCGATTCGCCTGCCGATTTTCCATTTGTGATAGATAAGGTCCAGCGAAAAGCAACCGACAGCCGAATTGTCATCAAATGGGACGGCAATCCATACGACATCGAAAGTCAGGGAGAAAGTGAGTTTATCATTCCGGGGCGCGATAGTTTTCGGGTGGTTCACGTCGCAATTGCTGATGAAGGCAATCAATCCCTTCGGATCAATTTTTCAGATCCATTGGCAAAAGACCAGGATTTTAGCGGACTCGTAGCAATTGCCGGCACGCCAAACCTGCAATATGCGGTCGAAGGAAATTTGTTGAAAGTGTTTTTTGATCAGCCGATCGACAGCCGATCCCTGCTTGAGGTATTTCCGGGAATCACATCCAATGACGGCACAAAAATGAAAAAAGGTTATGCTGCACAAGTCAACTTCCAGCAGATAAAACCCGAAGTCAGATTCTTAAAAAGCGGAACGATTCTTCCAGCTTCGAGCAATCTCAAGCTCAATTTCCAAGCCGTCAATCTGAATAAAATCGATGTGCGTGTTTATCGTATTTTCGAAAACAATGTACTTCAGTTTCTGCAGGACAATGAACTAAATGGCAGTTATAATCTGCGAAAAGTCGCATCTCCAATTGCGAAACGGACATTGAATCTCACGGCCAACAAAATGACGAATTATAAGAAGTGGAATTCTTATTCGATTGATCTCTCAACGCTGATCGAACCGGAACCCGGCGCAATTTACCGCGTTGAAATGTCGATCCGGAAAGGATATTCGATTTATACGTGCAGCTCATCGTCGGCGACTGAAGAGGAAGAATCAGAGAATTTTACGGAAGATGATCCGGAGGATTTTACCGAGTGGGATGACTACGACTACTACGATTACGATTATGAATGGAGCGAACGTGAAAACCCGTGCAGCAATTCCTACTATTCGAACAAGAAGATCTGGACGAATGTACTTGCAACCAATCTCGGCGTAATCGCCAAGCGCGGAGATAATGGCTCGTATTTCTTTGCGGTGAACGATATTACAACCACCGAACCTATATCAGGTGCGACAATTGATCTTTTCAGCCTGCAGCGCCAAAAGGTGGCATCTGTAAAAACGGACGGTAACGGTACTGCGATCGTCGAATCGGAGAAAAAGGCGTATTTCGCGGTTGTCAAAAAGGACAATAATACGACATACATCAAGCTCGACGACGGGAACTCGCAGTCGCTAAGTAATTTTAATGTCGACGGTGGGGAAGTTTTGCAAAAAGGGCTAAAAGGTTACATCTATGGCGAACGTGGCGTGTGGCGTCCCGGCGACAATGTCTATCTTTCATTCATTCTCAACGACAAAGCATCACGCATTCCGAAATTGCACCCGGTAAAGATCCGTGTCAGCGACCCGAATGGGAAAGTCGTGCACCAGGCCGTCGAACAGCATTCAGACCTCAATCATTATAAATTCCAGTTTAAAACATCGGCCGATGCGCCAACGGGGAACTATGAGGCGGTGGTATCCGTCGGCGGTGCAAAATTCTACAAAAGCCTGAAAATCGAAACGATCAAACCCAACAGGCTTAAAATCAAGAATGGCTTTCAGAATATGAAGATCTCCGCCGCCAGATCGAATGAAGCCGAAGTTTCGGTGGCGTGGCTCCACGGCGCGGTCGCGAAAAATCTTAAGGTGGAAATGCAGGCCAAATTTTCCGGTCAGGAAACCACATTTAAAAATTATGCAGACTATGTTTTTGATGATCCTGCGCGTGGTTTCTCAGGTGAGGAAGTCAATATTTTTTCCGGGAACGTAGATGAAAATGGACGGGCGAAGGTTAAGATCGACCCTCAGCTACAGTCGGAAGCACCCGGAATGCTCAAAGTCGCATTTATCACAAAAGCATATGAAACCGGAGGCGATTTTAGCATGGATGTCGTTAATGCCACATATTCGCCGTATCAGATATATATTGGAATCAAGTCGCCGGAATCCAATAAATACGGAATGCTTGAAACCGGGACGGCAAACAAATTCGACATTGTTTCAGTAGATGAGTCAGGCCGTCCGAAGTTGGTGCGGAATCTCAGCGTAAAAGTGTACAAAGTGCAATGGCGCTGGTGGTGGGACGCATCCGATGACGATCTTTCATCTTATAATTCCACCACCTCGACAACGCCGTATTATGAAACCGCTGTCAGCACGAATTCGGCGGGACGTGCGCAATTTTCATTTACTGCAGATGAAAATGACTGGGGAAGATATCTCGTTCGTGTTTACGATCCGACGAGTGGACATTCAACAGGTCAGACCGTCATGATCGATTGGCCATCATGGTCAGGCAAGACGCGCAATATGACGGGCGCGGAAGCAAAGATGCTGATCTTTACTTCTGATAAGGAAAAATACAATGTCGGTGAAAAGGCCGTGATATCATTCCCATCGAGTGCCGGAAGCCGTGCGCTTGTTTCTGTCGAAAATGGATCTGCAGTTTTGAAAACAGTTTGGGCAAACACCAAAGAAGGTGAGACGCAGGTGGAGATTCCTATAGAAGCGGGAATGGCGCCAAACATCTATGTGCATATTACATTGCTACAGCCGCATGCGACCACACGGAATGATTCGCCGATCCGTTTGTATGGCGTGATCCCGATTGAAGTAATCGATAAAAACACCGTCCTCCAGCCGGTTGTTTCAATGCCTGAAGTTTTGAAGCCGGAGCAGAAAACAACTATAAAAGTAGCTGAGAAAACCGGCAAGGCGATGACCTATACAATTGCCATTGTCGATGACGGGCTTCTCGATCTGACACGTTTTAAAACGCCCAATGCGTGGGACAATTTCTTTTCGCGCGAAGCTCTTGGCGTAAAGACATGGGATGTTTATGATGATGTTATCGGTGCTTATGGCGGCCGCATCAATCAGGTGTTCAGCATCGGTGGCGACGCGGACCTTGGCGGCGGAAAAGCCAAAAAAGCAGATCGTTTCAAACCTGTTGTCATTTATCTTGGGCCGTTCCATCTTCCTGCCGGACAGTCAAAATCACACGCGATCACGCTTCCGAAATATGTCGGCTCCGTTCGAACAATGGTTGTCGCGGCCAATTCCGACTCGGGCGCATATGGAAGCGCTGAAAAGACAACGCCGGTTCGAAGCCCGCTTATGGTTCTCGCTTCACTTCCAAGAAAAATTGCGCCTGGCGAAAAAGTGATATTGCCCGTGACGGTCTTTGCGATGGAAAAACATGTCAAAAACGTTTCATTACAGGTGAAGACCAACAAAGGATTCAAGGTTTATGGACCGTCTTCACAGAGTGTTTCCTTTACGCAGCCCGATGAAAAGATGGCCTATTTCGAACTTGAAGCAGCGGAAATCACGGGGATCGGAAAAGTGAACATCACCGCAGTTTCAGGCAAAGAGCGAGCGGGTTATGATGTTGAGATGGATGTTGTCAACCCGAATCCACTGACGCAGAATTATAGTGAGATCATCCTTGAGGCCGGGCAGTCGTCGAATCTGTCGTGGCAGCCGTTTGGTATTGTGGGAAGCAACTCGGCAAAACTCGAGGTATCGTCATTTCCGTCGATTGATTTTAACAGACGGCTTGCATATCTGATCCAATACCCACACGGATGTGTCGAACAAACCACATCGGGCGTTTTCCCGCAATTATATATTGCCGATATCGCCGACGTAGATGCTGCGCGGAAACAGAGCATTCAGCGGAATGTCACCGCCGGAATCCAAAGCCTTTCGAAATACCAGATCGGCAACGGCGGATTTGCATACTGGCCCGGACTGACGACGGCTGATGACTGGGGAACGACCTACGCCGGTCATTTTCTGGTTGAGGCTGAGAAAAAGGGATATGCGCTGCCGGCAAACATGAAAAAACAGTGGCTTTCGTATCAGCGCAAAGCGGCAAAACAATGGCGTTATTATGCGCCGTACCGGAACGATTTCCCGCAGGCATACCGACTTTATTCTCTTGCGCTCGCGGGTTCGCCCGATCTGTCTTCGATGAACAGGCTTCGGGAGACTGTCGGATTGTCGAATGAATCCAAGCTGCGATTGGCGGCAGCTTATATTCTGGCCGGACAAAAATCGGCAGGTCAGCAGTTGCTGGCTCAATCCAAGATTGAAGAAGAACCAGAACAATTTGATTATTACTATTACGGTTCACCCGATCGCAACCGTGCTATGGCGCTCGAAACATTAATATTGCTCGGGCGAAAAAGTGAGGCTTTTAAGATGGCCGTCAAGATTGCGAATGCGATGTCGTCCGATCAGTGGATGAGCACGCAAACGAGTGCTTTTTCACTTTATGCGATCAGCAAATTTGCAAAACAGAATGCCTCTTCAGGAGTCAATGCCGTGTATTCAGCTTCAGGAAAACAAGACGTTGTTAAAACCAATAAGTCTTTTGCCGAACGCCCGCTTGGCGTATCATCTGGAAACAATACGGTGTTGATTACCAACAATAGTAAGGGCCCGCTGTTCGCGAAGGTCATTTATAGCGGGATTTTGCCGGTCGGGCAGGAACAGGTCGTACAGCGCGGGCTATCGGCCGGAATTGTATTCACCGATCGAAAAGGTGGCAGGATTGATTTTTCAACACTTGCCCAGGGAACAGAATTCGTTGCCGAAGTCACCGTCAAAAACCTCAAGAATGAATCGGTGCAGAATTTCGCGCTGACACAGATCATCCCGTCGGGTTGGGAAATCGTCAATACGCGGTTTACCGATTTTGGCGAATTTGCAAAGAACGATGCGAATTATATCGACATCCGCGACGACAGGACGAACTTTTACTTTTCCCTGCGGGCCGGCGAAACAAAAAAGTTCAGGATACTATTGAATGCATCATATCCCGGAAAGTTCTATCTGCCGGGCGTACAAGCCGAAGCTATGTACGACAATTCATGGTATGCGCGCACAAAAGGACAATGGGTAAATGTGGTACGACAATGATTTAGGAGCTTTATCCGGCTGTACGCTTCACCCGAGGCGTCACCCGAATTGGCCGTAGACAATCTTTTCGCGGCTCTCGACAAGCTCGAGCGCGCCAAAAGGATTTCCGCTGCCGATAGCTATCGGGATCCGGGCTAAGGAATCAAACTTCCCCATGAAGAATCGAATAAACATTTCGGCATACGCAAATTGCATCAGTTCAGCTGTTCGTCGACATAAGATCAAATCGGCGATTTTGGCGGTGCTGATTATCGCATACATTTTTTGCCTGCCCAAAAAGCTGTTCGATAAGCCGTATTCAACCGTAATCGAAAGTTCCGAAGGCGAACTGCTGTCGGCTAAAATCGCAAATGATGGCCAGTGGCGATTCCCCGCGCAGGATTCAATTCCCGAAAAATTTGAAAAGTGCATCATCAATTTCGAGGATTCACATTTCTATCATCATCCCGGATTCAATCCCGTATCGATGTTCAACGCGGCAATACAAAATTGGAAATCGGGAAAGATCGTTCGCGGCGGAAGTACGATCACACAACAGGTCATCAGGCTTTCTCGAGAGGAAAAATCGCGTGGTTATCTGAGCAAGATCGCCGAAGTGGTTCTGGCAACACGACTTGAATTTTCAAGATCAAAGAGTGATATCCTGAATTTATATGCGGCTCATGCACCGTTCGGAGGAAATGTCGTAGGTCTCGACATGGCCGCATGGCGTTATTTCGGCGTTCGCCCTCACCAGCTTTCATGGGCCGAATCGGCAATGCTGGCCGTTTTGCCAAACGCACCGGGGTTGATCTATCCCGGAAAGAACCAGGATAAATTGCTCGTAAAACGCAATGGACTGCTCAAGAAATTGTTCAATCAAAACGTCATCGATAAGACTACCTACGAACTTTCTATTGCGGAGCCGCTCCCAACTAAGGCTTTCGATCTTCCGCATGCGGCGCCGCACTTATTGCAGCATATATCCAAAACTGATAACGGAAAGAGAATCATTACGACAGTCAATGCGGATTTGCAGGAACGCGTCAACAGGATTGCCGCAGGATATTACAATCAGTATCGCCATAACGGCGTACATAATCTCTCGATTCTTGTCGTTGATGTAAAAACCAGGAACATCCTTGCCTACGTAGGGAATTCACCGACGGATAACGATCATCAGAAGGATGTCGACATAATTACTGCACCCCGAAGCACAGGCAGCATTTTGAAACCGCTGCTTTATGCGTCGATGCTCGATGCGGGCGAGATCCTGCCAAACACGCTAATACCCGATATTCCAACGCAGATTGCAGGTTATTCGCCACAAAATTTTGAACTTACCTATGATGGCGCTGTTCCCGCACAGCGCGCGTTGGCCAGATCGCTTAACATTCCGTCTGTATTAATGCTCAAGGATTTTGGTGTTTATCGGTTTTATGATCGGCTCCAAAAGTTCGGGCTTCGCGACATTAAACGGCATCCAAACCATTATGGATTGTCGCTGATCCTTGGCGGAGCCGAAAGCAATCTGTGGGATTTGTGCCGGACTTATGCCGGATTAACATCAACATTAAATCATTTTACCAGTCATCAGGCGAAATACCGGACGGATGAATTTGCCGACCTGAATTGGAATGCGGATGTCAAGAGGGATTTCGGTAAAGAAATATATACTAAGGAAATCCTGGGCGCAGGATCAATTTGGCTCACATACAACGCGATGTATGAAGTCGGCCGTCCGGAAGGCGACGAAGCATGGAAATTTTACGATTCTTCGCTTCAGCTCGCGTGGAAAACCGGAACCAGTTTCGGGAACCGCGATGCGTGGGCAATTGGGACGAGCTCAAGATATGTCGTCGGGGTTTGGGTCGGCAATGCATCAGGCGAAGGACGTCCCGCGCTGACGGGAGTCGGTTCGGCGGCACCTGTTCTATTTGATGTATTCAATCTGCTTCCACGGTCAAAATGGTTCCGGACACCGCTCAACGATCTCGATGAGGTCGATGTCTGCAAAGTCAGCGGGCATATTGCATCAGAGCATTGTCCGTCGCAAAAACAGCTGGTCCCGCATAACAGTTCAAGGACGGCGGCTTGCCCATATCACAAGCTGATCCATGTTGATTCTGCCGGATTGCGCGTAAACAGCAGCTGCGCCGAGGTTGATGTAATGACGGCGAGGCCATGGTTCGTTTTGCCGCCTGTCATGGAATGGTATTATAAATCCAAGCATCTGGATTATTCGCCATTGCCTTCATATAGACCCGGTTGTGAGCCTGCTCCAAGCCAATCGATGGATTTCATCTATCCAAAAGACAATGGTAAAGTTTATCTGACGAAAGATTTTTCGGGGAATGTGCAGCCGGTCGTTTTTAAGGCCGTTCATTCGAATTCTAAGTCGAAATTATTTTGGTACCTGGATAAGAAATTTCTTGGCGAGACGCAACACTTTCATGAAATGCCCATCAATGCAGCATCGGGCAAATATTTTCTGACCATCACGGACGAATCGGGAAATGAAGCTGTCCGAAAAATTGAGCTTGTCCGCGAATTCTAATTGAGTCGCATACAGTACGTTTTAAAATCTATCTTTACTTTCGGACTAATACTGGGATTATGAAAACAAAATTACTTTTTCTGCTGGTTACATTAATTTGGAGCTTTAATGCTGTAGCGCAGACAGCTTATCCGGCACCCGATCTGAAAAATTGCGAAGAAACGACCTTCGATCTGACGCAACAGACACCCATAATTCTTGGAAATCAAACTTTATCAGACGTGTCGATCGGATATCACACATCGCTGGCGGATGCGCAGACGGGAACCAATCAAATCGTCGATCCGCATTTGTATGTAGTTGTTCAGGATACGACAACCATATACGCAAGGGTTGCCGACTTGGAACTTGCCACATTTGCGACAACCGAATTTGATCTGATTGTTGTTGCTACCCCCGAACTTCCTGTCATTCCCGATGTGACATCCTGCGATTCATATGTACTTCCGAATTTTGGTCCGGCAGTTCAGTACGCCATGGATCCGGCACTGACCGTGGCAATTGCTCCCGGGATGGTAATCACTTCTTCACAAACTATTTATTACTTTATAACTGATTTACCGTGTCTGGCTGTCGACAGTTTTGAGGTCACCATTTTGAATACGCCGGTTATTTTTCCGCATCCGGATGTTAGCGTCTGCGATAGTTATGTATTGCCCGAGTTGGAAGTAGGATCATATTTCACGGGTCCGGTTGGTTCAGGCTCGCCAATTTTTGCAGGTGAAACGATCACGCAAACACAAACGGTATACATTTTTGCCGAAAATGAAATGTGCAGCGCTGAAATAAGTTTTAATGTTACAATCGTTGATATTCCTTTTGTGCAAGATGTCGCCGATGTGGTGCAATGCGATCCGTATATTCTTCCGCCATTGCCGATCGGGAATTACTATACGGAAACTGGAGGAATGGGTTCGATGCTCGCAGCCGGTACCGCCATCAGTTCAAGCGCTACGATCTATATATTTCTCACCAACGGGTTTTGTAATGCCGAGGAAAATTTCACCGTAACGATAGATCTCCCATCCTTCAATCAGCCGCAGAATGTAATTGGCTGTACCGATGGCAGCGAGCCGGCAATGTTTGATCTGCAGGAAGTCGCGGACGTTATTTCGGCCTCCAACCCTGATTTGATAACGACATTTTATACAACATACGATGATGCAATGTCGAATGTGAATCCGATCGCCGATCCTTCGGCGTACGAACCCATTGGCACGGCAGTTTACGCTCGTACAGAGGTTAATGATTCAGAATGTTATACGGTTTATCTAATCCCGCTGCAAAGCATTCCATGTACCGACAACACGATTTCCGGCATCGTGCGCATCGATACGGATGGGAACGGATGCGATGTCAATGATCCGCCGGCCGCGAATATGGAGATGACTGCAGTGAATGGAAATGACGTCATCTATGCCTATACGAACGAAAGCGGTGAGTATCTGTTTACGAATGTATTGCCGGGAGATTTTACTGTTAATGTTATCACTCAGCCGCAATTTTTGATTCCGGCAACTGAATTTGTCACTATTCTGGAAACCACTACAAATGCGACCGCCGATTTTTGTCTGGTTCCTGCTCCGCCTTATACAGACCTCGTGGTTAACATGCTGCCATTAACCATTGCACAGCCGGGCTTTGGTGTTTCTTATCATATTCAAGCGATGAATATCGGAAATACAACTGTTTCCGGCGTGGTTTCACTTTCATTCGATTCGACCAGATTGACTTTTGTTTCTTCATTTCCGGCCGGAGTGGTTTCCGGGAATGTGCTGACAATTGAACTCGGGGAAATGCCGCCGCTTTCACTTCTTTATCTCAATGTCAATTTTACAGTTGCGACGCCGCCGACTACACAGCTTGGAGATGTTCTGGATTTCACGGTATCGATAAGCACTGACGGAGATATGAATTTACTCAATAATACTTTCGAAATGAGCCATGTCGTCGTCAATTCCTTTGATCCAAACGACATGAATGTCATGGAAGGACCAATCATCAGCGAGGCACAGGCCGACGATTACCTTCATTACCTGATCAGGTTCCAGAATATCGGAGATGCCAATGCGATCAATGTTCGTGTTGAAAATACGCTCGATGCGAATCTCGACTGGGATACATTCGAGCCTGTAGCTTCTAGTCATGATTATCATGCAGAGCGTGTCGGAGGCGAGGTGACTTTCAGGTATAATGGCATCAACCTTCCGGGAACGAACGATGAACCGGCAAGCCATGGTTATGTTGCGTACCGTATCAGGCCTGTGCAGGATTTTGCGCAGGGGGACGTGATCATTAACTCGGCCGAGATTTATTTTGATTTCAATGAGCCGATCCTGACCAATGTCGTTTCGACGCAGATCGGAGCTTTGGAAGTTCCGGAGATTGCGAACAGTGAATTTGTAGTGTATCCCAATCCGGCGTCATCGCAAATTGCGATTTCAGGCGATTTAATGATAGATAACATCGATATCATGGATGTGTCGGGAAAACGGGTAATGTCTGTTTCAGCGCGCGCAAATGATGTTTCATTCGATGTTTCGGCGCTCGAGGCGGGTATTTATTTTGTAAGGATCGAATCGGGCAATTTAATTCAGACGAAGAAACTGATGGTACGATAATGCCTAGCCCCGATGGAAGCGGCATCCTTTTTTGAGCGCATGCGAGAAAAAGATAGAGCGGACAGCGGGAAACAGCTCCAGAAGGAGATGATACGTAGATTCGCTTTGTGTTTAATTGACTGCATAAAAAAACCGCCACTCAACTAAGAATGGCGGTTTT
>CBDUBP010000050.1:0-12464 GCA_965365415.1 uncultured bacterium
ACGACAAAAAGGACGCTATGGGAAATCTGCTTCCGGATGCCGATCGACTGACAAAAATTGGATCTTTCGTCCGCCGCACGTCGCTTGATGAGATTCCGCAGCTTCTAAATGTGATCACGGGCGACATGTCGCTTGTGGGCCCGCGGCCACTTCTTACACATTATCTGCATCTTTACAGCGAATTCCAGAACCGCCGCCATGAAGTCAAACCCGGAATAACGGGCTGGGCGCAGGTCAATGGGCGGAACGCGATTTCATGGGACAAGAAGTTTGAATATGATGTTTGGTATGTCGACAACATCTCATTTGCGGTCGACATGAAGATTCTGTTTATGACAGTGATGAAAGTCCTGCACGGAAAAGACATTAACGCGGCCGATGCTGCCACAATAGAACCCTTTGATGGAAGATAAAATTACGCTTTTCGGCGCGAGCGGGCATTGCAAAGTGATCATCGATATCCTGCAGCTGTCTGGTCTTAACGAATACACGATCGTCGATGACAACCCGGCGAAAACATCGGTCCTTGGCTTTCCCGTACAAAATAAGCTCGATGCAGGCATCCAGATTGGAAGATCGATCATATCAATTGGGAATAACAAGGTCCGCCGACGCATTTCATCTGAAGTAAAAGCCGATTATATTTCGGCAGTCCATCCTTCTGCAGTAATTTCGCGGTTGTCGAAAATCGGGCGCGGAACCGTTGTCATGGCTAACGTGTCAATCAATCCGGATTCGGTAATTGGCGACCATTGCATCATCAATACGGGTTCGGTCATTGAGCACGATGCAAAGATTGGCGATTTCGTACATATTTCGCCGGCCGTTTCGCTTGCTGGAAATGTCACGGTCGGGGAAGGGACGCATGTCGGGATCGGATCGATCGTCATTCAGGGGATTAAAATAGGGAAGTGGGTAACAATCGGCGCCGGGGCGGTCATCATCCGCGATGTGCCGGATTATGCGGTAGTTGTTGGAAACCCGGGCAAAATCATAAAATACAATTCACATGACTAAGGAAAAGATCTGGCTTTCATCACCCCATATGGGCGGTAGCGAACAGCGATACATTAAGGAAGCTTTTGATGACAATTGGGTTGCGCCACTTGGCCCGAATGTGCTTGGATTTGAAAAGGACATCGAGAATTACATCGGTGGCGGCCGCCATGTTGCAGCACTCAGCGCCGGTACGGCAGCATTGCATCTGGCTTTGATACTTGCAGGCGTCGAAGCAGGAGATGAAGTCATCTGCCAGAGTTTCACCTTTTCCGCATCTGCAAACCCGATCGTTTACCAGGGAGCCATTCCAATATTTGTCGACAGCGAAGATAAAACGTGGAATATTTGTCCGAATGCCCTTGAAGACGCGATCAAAGACCGGATCGCAAAGGGGAAAAAACCCAAAGCGATCATTGCGGTCCATTTATATGGTATGCCTTTTTTGGCCGATGAGATTGCTGAAATTGCAAACCGCTACGACATCGCCTTGATCGAAGACAGCGCAGAAGCCTTGGGCAGCACTTACAAGGGAAAATCCTGCGGGACACTTGGCGATTTTGGTGTGCTGTCGTTCAACGGGAACAAGATTATCACAACATCCGGCGGCGGGGCACTTGCGACGAAGACAAAGGAGCAAAAAGAAAAGGCTGTATTTCTGGCGACACAGGCACGTGATGCGGCGCCGCATTATCAGCATAGCCACATCGGATATAATTACAGGCTGAGCAACATCTGTGCAGGCATTGGCCGCGGCCAGATGGAAGTCATCGACGATCGGGTCGCGGCACGAAGGAAAATGAACGAATATTACAGGAGTTTCTTTGGCTCCATTGATGGCGTTCGTGTATTGACAGAGCCAAACGACGATTTTTTCTCAAACCATTGGCTTTCGGCCATTACGATCGATCCATCGAAGACAGGAAAAAAACGTGAAGATCTGAGGCTTTTGTTTGAATCGGAAAACATCGAATGCAGGCCGCTATGGAAGCCGATGCACCTTCAGCCTGTTTTTGAGAAGAGTCCGTACTACGGTTCGGATGTGTCTGAAAAGTTGTTCGCCGACGGATTATGCCTGCCGTCGGGATCCAACCTGTCGGGGGCCGACAAAGAAAGGATAAATGATGCACTTTATCGATTTTTCAGTTAATTATTATCGTGGTAAGAAATTTCATTGTACATTTTATTTTTGATTTATGAATAAAATGTTGAACTCGTTTTTCAATGCATTGAAGAGCGATATATCCAAAAAGAGGTTCCGCAATATCGGATACCTTCCGCGATGGATAATATTCCTTATCGACGTTTTCATTGTGCTCGTGGCAAATGTCATCACATATGTCATTGTTTCGAGCCTCACCATTTCATTTTACGAACATCTGAACATGCCGGTGCGCTACGCGGTGATCATCGCGGTCAACTCGGCATTCTTTCTATTTTATCGGACTTATTCCGGGATTATTCGTCATTCGACGTTCATCGATGCAGTGCGGCTGCTCGTGTCGACATCGACATCCTTTGTCACGCTGCTGATCATCAACTACGCCTGGCGCCTGGCATTCGGGCAGAAATTATACCTCAGCACGGGCTTGTTCATCAGCTACGTGATCTCGTTTTTGCTTTTGTTCCTTTTCAGGATCATGGTCAAGCGCATTTTCGAGAAGTACGTCAATGTCGGCGACCAGAGGAAACTGATCAATACAGTGATCTATGGTGCCGATGCCAATGCAATTTCGGTTGCGAATGCGCTTCGGACCGAGGTTCCAAGCAGGTTTAAGCTTCGTGGATTCATCGATCAGTACAATCAGAATAAATCGAGTAAAACGATACTCAATCTGCCTATAGTCAACCGAAGGAGAAAGATCCACGTAATACTTCGCGCACTAAAGGCCGATGCATTGATCATAGCCGAAAAAGGCCTTTCAAAAGAAGAGACCATTGCGATCGTCGATGAATGCCTCGAATACGATTTTAAGGTATATACGGTGCCGTTGGTGACCGATTGGGAAGATTTCCAGCAGATTTCGAAGAAGGTAAAGACATTTGAAATCGAAGACCTTCTTGACCGCAAGCCGATCAAACTCCATATGGACAACATATCGGAACAGCACAAAGGCAAAATCGTACTGATCACAGGCGGCGCAGGCTCTATCGGAAGCGAGATCACGCGCCAGGTCATCGCATTCGAACCGGCAATGATCATCATTCTCGATCAGGCTGAAACACCTCTTCATAATCTGGCACTTGAAATCGAGAGCATGGTCGAGAAGGTCAATTTCAGGACCGTCCTCGCCGATATCCGAAACAAGGAAACGATTGAAACCGTTTTTGCAACCTATCAGCCACAGGTCGTTTATCATGCCGCCGCCTACAAACACGTTCCTTTGATCGAGGACAATCCATGCCAGGCCGTATTTACAAACATCATCGGGACAAAATTTTTGGCAGATCTTGCACTTCAATACCAGGTTGAGCGTTTCGTGATGGTATCAACGGATAAGGCTGTCAACCCGAGCAACGTGATGGGCGCGAGCAAGCGGATCGCCGAGAAATATGTGCAGTCGCTCCAGCAATATCACAGGATGCATATGGGCGATCGGGGCACGAAGTTCATTACGACGAGGTTTGGGAACGTTCTTGGATCGAATGGAAGCATTGTGCCTTTGTTCACGAAACAGATTCAGGAAGGAGGTCCGCTGACAATTACGCATCCTGACATCATACGGTACTTCATGACGATTCCCGAAGCGTGCCAGCTTGTACTTGAAGCCGGAACGATGGGTAATGGCGGCGAGATCTACCTTTTTGACATGGGCGAGCCGGTGAAGATCATCGACCTTGCGAAAAAAATGATCAGGCTTGCCGGATATACTCCCGATAAGGAAATCAAGATCAAGATCATAGGATTGCGGCCGGGCGAAAAGCTTTATGAGGAACTTTTGAACGACACCTCAAAGTCGCTTCCGACGCACAACGACAAGATTCTGATCGCGCAGGACGAATGTGATGATTATGAATTGATTAACGCCGCAATACTCGATCTTAAAGAAAATGCAAAATCAATTTCAAATGAAGATATCGTCATTCGGATGAAGCGGATGGTGCCGGAATTCAAGAGCATGAATTCGGTTTTCCAGCTTCTCGATGACTAAAGTTGCCAAGATATCTTATATTTGCAGACCTTGCTGAAGGTAAAAAAACATGAAACACACCAAAACGCTTAATGGCGTATTTATTTTGCTTATCGCCATTTCCCTGTTTTCCTGCCGATCGAAAAAGGAAGTCATTTATTTGCAGGGTGCGGATAACTACTCAGGATCTTCGGAGAATGTGAATTACGAGGCTACGATCCAGCCGGATGATCTTATACAGATCATGGTATCGTCACAGAATGTCGAAGCATCCGAACCTTTCAATAAAAAAATCGAACCCAATACCGGAAATAACAACAACAACAATGTCCGCGGGTATCTTGTGGACAAAGAAGGTTTTATAGAATTCCCTTTTTTGGGCAAACTCAAAGCCGCAGGTTATAAAAGGAGTGAATTCGTTGAAATGCTCAGGGAAAAATTAAAGCCATATCTTTCTGATGCGCAGATCGATTTGCGGATACTGAACTTTTCCATTTCTGTCCTTGGTGAGGTAAACAGTCCGGGTGTCATTACTTCGACCGGCGACCGGCTTACGATCCTTGAGGCAATATCACAGTCGGGCGATTTGACGATCCAGGGTTTGAGGAAAAACATCCTGATCATGCGCGACGAGCAGGGGAAGAAATCTTTTGCGCGTGTCGACCTTACCGATGCGAAAATCGTCGATTCGCCATATTATTATCTAAAACAAAATGACGTTGTT
The DNA here is from genome assembly GCA_965365415.1 of uncultured bacterium. Lineage (GTDB taxonomy): Bacteria > Bacteroidota > Bacteroidia > Flavobacteriales > Flavobacteriaceae > Flavobacterium. The sequence goes on from CBDUBP010000050.1 coordinate 4,852, forward strand.
TATGTGGAACCGCGCCGGGCGAAATACGATGCTACAGCACTTGGGCCATACCTGACCGCAACCGCATCGATCCTGAGCCTGGTGATTACCGTAACGCTGCTTATCATACGCTTCTAATGGAACCTTTAAACACACAGACGTCGCAGCAACAACAGCAGCAGCCGGTCGAATCGATAAATATCCAGGAACGCCTTTTCCTCTTTTTAAAATATTGGAAATGGATCGTTCTTTCGGTGATCCTGACATTGAGCGCAGCGTATTTTTACCTGCGTTATACGGTTCCGCAATACGGAATGTCGACCACCATTCTGATCCGCGACGAGAAACGCGGCGGCTCGGAACTTGATGTATTCAGCGATCTCGGTATCATTACCGGCGGGAAAAGTTATATCGACAATGAAATTGCGATCCTCCAGTCGCGGACCCTATCCCAGAATGTGGTTCGGGAGCTCGAGTTAAACGTCAATTATTTCGTTGAGGGCCGGATCATCAGCCCTGAAGTCTATAAAAACCGGCCTATCGATCTGCTGTTTACCAAAACAAGCGATGCGTTTTTCCGTACCGATACTACCTTCATAATCATACCGCTGTCAAAGACGAAATTCAGGATTGCGGATGCCGACAAGCAGCGCGGGAAGGAATTCGAATTTGGGCAAAAGATCACCAGCCGCCTTGGAACTTTCATCGTTGTCAACCGCTCGGCCGATAGCGATGATGAAGTAACGGTCAAAATGAGGTCGGTCGCAGCCAGTGCCGCGTCATATGCCGCACGTGTCACAGTCGAACCTCTCGGTAAGAAAACCAGTATCCTCAAGCTTTCGATGACCGATCCGATCCAGGCTAAAGGTATTGATTACCTCAACGCGCTGGTGGACCAGTATAATTATGACGCTGCCGAAGACAAGAACATGATCGCACGGAGCACGCAGAAGTTCATTGAAAAGCGCCTTGAGCTGATCACGCACGAACTTGACAGTGTCGAACGGGGCGCGGAAACTTTTAAGAAACAGAACAGGCTTACGGATCTCGTGTCGGATGCCAGCATGAATCTGTCTTCATCCGCACAATATGAAAAATCGGTCGTTGATAACGAAACGAATATCAAAGTCACCGAATACATGGCTGATGTTGTCCGGAAATCGCAAAGTGATGAGGTCATCCCGACGAACATCATGCCTTCCGGAAATGCGACTACGCAAATATCCGAATACAACCAGCTTGTACTTGAGCGGACCAGGATCCTGAAAACCGCTACGCTTGAGAACCCGAATGTTGTTCGTATGACAACGCGTCTTGAAGCATTGCGCGGAGCCATTCTCGAAAGCCTTCAAAACCATTTGAGCTCACTTCGGATCGTCCAGCGCGACCTCAAATCACAGGAAAGCCTTTTTGGCGGAAAAGTGGGTGAAGTGCCGACACATGAGCGCCAGTTCAAGGTGATACAGCGCCAGCAGCAGATCAAGGAATCATTGTTTCTTTATCTTCTTCAAAAACGTGAAGAGACTGCTATTTCGCTTGCGGTAACGTCGCCAAAAGCAAAAGTGATCGATGCTGCTTATTCAAACGGCACCGTTTCCCCGAATCGCCGCATCATCTATTTATTTTCACTTCTGATCGGACTTCTTGTCCCGATTGGAGTCATCTTCCTGATCGACCTTCTCGACAACAAGATCCATAGCCGCCAGGACATCGAGAAAAACACGACCATTCCATATCTCGGAGCCATCGCCCTTTCCGACGATTCAAACAATATCATATCATCTGATTCAAGAAGCAGTGCGGCCGAATCATTCCGGATTATCCTGACGAATCTCGAATTCATGCTCGCCAATACAGTCTCGGATAAAGCCAAAACGATTTTCATCACGTCGACACTGCCACGGGAAGGAAAGACCTTTATTTCGGTAAACCTGGCGGGAACGCTCGCGCTTTACGGTAAGAAGGTACTTTTGATCGGAATGGATTTACGTCATCCGAAGTTCACTGAGTATCTGAATATCAAGGCGAACGTAGGATTGAGCAATTACCTGTCAAGTGACAAGCTGACTTTGAGTGACATCACCTATAAGATTGATGGCTTTAAGGATCTTTGGGTACTTCCATCAGGTGCGATCCCGCCAAATCCTGCAGAATTGCTCAATAGCGGCAAAGTGAAAGAGGTTCTGGACGAATTGAAATTACAGTATGATTACATTATCGTCGACACCGCACCTGTAAGCCTTGTTACCGATACGCTGCTTCTCAGCAAGTTTGCCGATGTGTTCGTGTATGTGGTACGTGCGAATTATCTTCAGAAGACCGCACTTAATCTTCCCGAATCATTGCATCGCGAGAAGAAACTTCCCAACATGTCGATTCTCCTCAACGGAATCGACCAAGGAAGAAATTATGGTTATGGCTACGGTTACGGGTATGGTTACGGCTACGGTTACGGGCCTGAAACCGAAGTCGAACCATGGCACAAAAGGATCTTCAGGAAAAAGTCTAAATAAAAAAGGAATTATTTTCAAGGGCCGTTTTTAATGGTCCGACGTCCTTGATCAAAACACGCCTTCCAAAATTACGGATGTGGTTCATGTGATGGACATCCGATCCGGCATAGTCGATCAGGCCTTCCTTTACCAGCATTTTTGCGGTCTCGGCGACGTGGATTCCGTAATATCCGACGACCGACAACAGGTTGATCTGGAATTTACACCCCGTATTTTTCAATTTCCGTAACTCGTCATGGTTCTTATGGTAGAACGAATATCGCTCGGGATGTGCGATCACGGGAATGTACCCTGCGACCTGGATGTCGAAAAGCAACTGATGCAAATGGATTGGCGGGTTCAGGTACGACATCTCAACCAGAAGGTATTCATCTTTCAGGGTGAGCAGCGGTTCGGTGGTCAAAATTCTTGAAAAATTGCTGTCGAGCATATATTCCGCCGCGGCATCGAGACGAAGGTCTGACGAGAGGTGAAGTTTCGCTTCATTCAGGCGGTTTTCGATCGTTTCCCTGGTATTTTCCCAAACGCCATACATGATATGCGGCGTCGTTACAATTTTGCTGCACCCGAGCTGCTGCAGTTCCGAGGTGAGCTGGCGAGTATCTTCGATCGTTTTGGCGCCATCATCAATTCCCGGAAGCACATGCGAATGAATGTCGCAATATCCGGCAGGAATCAGGTCGCGCAAAAATGGTTTCGATTTGCTAAAGAAAATCAATTTGCAATTTTTACGTAAATATACATAATGGCAGATTTATATGGGAGTCGATCGTAAATTCGAATGTGGCTGGTTGGAGATGTGGCTTTAAAAATGCGATTCCGTTACGGCTGCGTGAGAGCGAATTCCTATATTTGGCGTCACACTGCAATTGTCTTCTGCCATGCCATTCCGATTGATTCCTTTTATCCGCCGGTGGATCAGGTCCCGCAACGAAATCCAGACAGGTGCCAAAATTGGTGCTGCGAATAATATTACCGGTTCGGCGATCGGTGGAACGGCAGTTGTTGGCGCGGGATGCCAGATCAACGACAGCAGGCTTGTAGGTTCTGTGGTCATCGGCGACGAGAATTTTCTCGATGATGCGAAACTGACAGGTTTCGTGACCGTTGGGCGCGGATGCCGGATCTATGGCTGTGAAGCCGGAGGAAATGTGATCATTGGCGATTTTACTTCGCTTTGGGGTCCGAACCTCCACATTTCGAGCAATAGTATTTACCAGGTCGAAATTGGTAAATTTTGTTCAGTTGGCCGAAGCGTTTCAATTCAGGCTTTTAATCACAATTATAAGAAGGCGACGACGTATTTTATCGGCAAGAATGTCTTTAATGAGCGATGGAATGATGAACGCACCGGAAAAGGGCATATTCGCATCGGTAATGATGTCTGGGTCGGTGCGCACAGCATGGTCCTTACAGGTGTGACCATAGGTCACGGAGCGCTGATAGCGGCAAACAGTGTTGTCACCACCGATGTGCCGCCATACGCGATTGTAGCCGGATCGCCCGCAAAAGTCATCGCATATCGATTTTCGGCTGAAATCATAGAGAAAATGCTCGAATTGAAGTGGTGGGATTGGCCTTTGGTAAAGATAAAATCGAATAAGGACTTTTTTCAGGATGACATCTCGATCGAATCAATCAACAGATTATTAACGAATGCATGAGCCGCTGGTTTCCATTATCATTCCGACTTTCAACAGGGCGCATTTCCTCGCACAGACGATAGACAGCGTACGCGCTCAGGAATATCGAAATTGGGAGTGCATTGTTATCGACGATGGATCAACCGACGGTACATCTTCGCTTCTGCAGTCCTACACATCGACGGATCATCGTATCATTTACCGAAAAAGGCCGGAAGACCTTCCAAAAGGCGCCAATGCCTGCCGCAATTACGGATTCTCAATTTCATCGGGTGAGTTTGTCAATTGGTTTGACAGCGACGATATCATGAAGCCGGATTTTATTTCAAAGAAACTGGCCACTTTTGTTGACAATACGGACGGAGTAATCTCAAAAAGACTGGTTTTTACTGATGATCCCGGCAAGATCAAGTCGGCCGAAGAACGAACCGTGCTTACCAAAAACCTGTTGGGCGATTTCCTGACACGAAAAGTGTCTTGGTACCTTCAGGATGTCATGTGGAGGCGGCGATTCCTTATTGACAAAGAATTGTTTGATGAACGGCTTCTTGCTGGCCAGGACAGGGATTTCCATTCGAGGATGCTTTTGCATGAACCGCAGCTTGCGATTGCCGATCATTACCTGACGCTTTATCGGAATCACGAGGACAATATCACGTCGGGAATCAAAAAGGAACCGGCATTGCGCGTGTCGCATATGTATGGAATGCTGAAACTTGTTCGATTGCTCGATCGGGATAAAAAATTTACCCCGGATTTGCGAAGGTATTATTTTGCGACAATAATCAAATACTTGCCATTTGTATACAAGAATGCGAAAGATATGTCGGCGCTCAAGGAATTGTTGTCGATCGTCAGTTTTCCCGACGCAAAAATTTTTGAACTTCGTGCCAAATATTTCCTTGCCTTAATTTCATTCAAATTGTTCGGCAAAGGTTATTTTTTTCTCAAATGATACGATTTGCGATCCTAATATCTACGAAAAACCGCAGGGCAGATCTTGAGATCACGCTGCTGAATATCGGCAACCTGATTTCCCGGGACGATGTTGAATGTGTGATTTATGATGATGGGTCTACCGATGGAACTTTCGATTTCGTAAGCAGGGATTTTCCAAATGTGAAGCTGTTGCGCAATGAAATCTCCAAAGGTTACCTCTATTGCCGAAATGCAATGCTTATTAAAACCCAGGCCCAATTTGCAATTTCGCTCGATGATGACGCGCACTTCCTGTCGCACGATCCGCTTGAAAAGATTGAATCGTATTTTGATGAAAATCCTGAATGCGGCGCTATCGCGTTTCGAATTTTCTGGGGAAAGGATGCGCCCGAATCGACCTACTCTGATGCTGAGCCACGTCAGGTAAAAGGATTTGTCGGCTGCGGACATGCGTGGAGGATAGAGGCCTGGAGAAAAATTGCCGGTTACCCCGAATGGTTCGAATTTTATGGCGAGGAGAATTTTGCCTCGCTAAGTCTGTTTAAACAAGGTTTCTCAGTCTATTATCTGCCTGAAATCCTCGTACATCATCGTGTCGACATGAAAATGCGTCGTAGTGCGGCCGATTTTAAGATTCGATACCGCAGGCTGCTTCGTGCCGATTATTACATGTTTTTTATTTTTTATCCGACATTTACCGCACTCAAAAAGACCGTCTCGTCGATATTTGCACAGATTCGGACCAAGATCATGCGCGGTCAGCCGCAGCTCTTCTGGCCGATGGCGGGCGCAGTGGCGGATGTAGTTCACAATATTCCCAGTATCGTCGCGGCACGAAACAAGCTGACAAAATCCGAATACACAACATATCAAAACCTGCCGCCGGCAAAAATCTATTGGAATCCATGAATAAGAATATTGCAGTGATTCCCGCGCGGGGCGGATCCAGAAGACTTCCCGGAAAAAATATATTGGCCCTGGGTGAGATCCCACTAATCGCACACAGCATCTTGTATGCGCATTCAAACAGCCATATTGTTGATGCGATATATGTCTCCACCGACGATCAAAGAATCAAGGAAGTTGCATTGGAATATGGCGCGAAGGTGATCGATCGGCCGCAGGAATTATCCGGTGATGATGAGCCGACGATCAGTGCACTGCAGCACGTTTTGTCGGTTGTCGACGGTGTTGCAAATGTGATCTTATTACAGCCTACCAATCCGCTTCGGCCACAGAGGCTGCTTATGGAGGCATGGGAAAAATTCACCGATAACCAGTGCGATAGCCTTTTCACCGTAAGCCGGGATCATCAGAAACTTGGAAAGATCATAAACGGCCGGTTTGTTCCCTTCAATTATGAAATCGGCCAGCGAAGCCAGGATCTCGAGCCACTCTATTTTGAAAACGGTTTGTTGTATCTTAGCACGTCGACACTGATTCGCTCGGGGAAAATCATTTCGGACGAGGCGTTTCCGATGGTCGTCGATCATATTTTTGGAAATGTAGATATCGATACGCGCGAGGATTTTGAGTACGCCGAATGGCTTTTAAGACATCATAATGACAAATAGTTTACCATACATTGAAATTTCGGGAAGACGGATCGGACCGGATTATCCGCCGCTGGTCATCGCCGAAATCGGCATTAATCACGAAGGTGACATCCAGGCGGCATTCGACATGGTTGATGCTGCACATCGCGCGGGCGTTGAGGTCGTCAAACACCAGACACATATTGTCGAAGATGAAATGAGCGGTGCTGCAAAGAATGTCATCCCCGGAAATGCAGATGTCTCGATCTACGAGATCATGCGGCGCTGTGCGCTCGATGAAGATGAAGAACTCGCATTAAAGAATTACGTTGAAAGCAAAGGAATGATTTTCATTTCCACGCCATTTTCACGTGCTGCGGCCGAGCGGCTAAAGCGTTTCGATATTCCCGGATACAAGATCGGCTCCGGCGAATGCAACAACTATCCGCTGCTAAGGCATATTGCTTCGTTCGGCAAACCCGTCATCCTCAGTACCGGTATGAATACGATCGAGAGCGTTTCGAAAGCGGTCGCGATTTTCGACGAATTCAAAGTTCCCGTTGCATTGCTGCATACCACTAATCTCTATCCGACGCCAATTCATCTGGTACGCTTCGGCGCGATGACGCAAATGCATGAAGCATTTCCCGACAAGGTTTTCGGGCTAAGCGATCACACACTGAACAACAACGCATGCCTTGGTGCGGTCGCGCTCGGCGCATCGATCCTTGAGCGGCATTTTACCGATCACATGCAGCGAACCGGTCCCGATATCATTTGCAGCATGGACGAGGATGCATGCCGCGAGCTGATCGTCAGTTCAAAAGAGATCTGGCAGATGCGTGGCGGGACAAAAGAACCCGCGGCAGAGGAACAGGTAACGATTGATTTTGCCTTTGCGACAGTTTGCAGCATTGCACCGATTTCTAAAGGACAGGTTTTTTCAAAGGATAATATCTGGGTGAAACGTCCCGGAACCGGCAAGATCCCCGCTGAACAATTTG
>CBDUBP010000051.1:0-12345 GCA_965365415.1 uncultured bacterium
TTTGGGCGTGCCGCCGGCTCCGCAAGCTCCGCCGCCGTCGGGCAGTCCGCGCTACACGGTAGCATGCTTCCATCCCTCACGCGCAGGCGAACTGCATCAGCATGTTTCGAAACCCGGAAAAGCAAACTTGATTTTCCTCGACGGCCAGATATTCATTTAGCGACCTGCCGGCAGAAAAAAGTCCTTAAGTTCCCAAACAAGCCGGTCTAAGGAAATCCTCTCAATCGGGTGAGGCGTGTCAGGAAAAACGACAAAGCTCGCGTCAGCCAATGATTTGAACAGCAATGTCGATTCACCTATCGTGACCATCGCATCATTATCGCCCACGCCGACACGCACCTTCGAACCGATCTCCGCACAATCTTCCACGGTCAACGGATTCTCATCGCCGAGTGCCGTCATCAGCAATGCTGTCTGTTCCAAGACTTTTTTCCAGTCATTCGGCCGATGCCGTTCTTCCAGCATTCTTGCAAAAGCAGGAACCTTTTCCGATATTTTATTGGCGTCGAGTTTTGAAATTTCGATATACGCGATCGCGGGCGTCCATTCGAATTTTGTCGCAAGGGTAAAAATGCGGCCTGTACGTTCAGGATAATGGCGTGCGATCCAAAGTGCGACATAGCCGCCCATGCTGTAACCGAAAATATCGATCGAGCTGATGCCGTTGCTGTCTAAATACCGCAAAACATCGTCTGCAAAGGCTTCGATGCTAAAATCGCCATTAAAGGGTTCACCGCCATGACCGGCGAAATTGATCGAATGAACCGTAAAATTATCGCTGAGCACCGATGAAAGCGGTTCGAGCTGCGCCTTCGAACCTATGGCGCCATGAAGAAGTAAAAGATCACGCATGATGTTCTGTTAACCATTCAATATTATAATCTAAAATCTAAAATCTAAAATTTTCATCAACCTCTGCGCATCAAACGGCGCATTGGTCCCGATGTCATTGTCGAAATATACAAATACATCCCTTGATTTGAGCCATTCATTTATGCGCGATGCCCAAACTTCCAGGCTTGCATCATCGTAACTTCCATCGTACTTGCCTTTTGGCCCGTGAAGACGCACGTATACAAAATCGGCTGTAACCTCCAATGGAGACAGATGTTGTTCGAGATCGTATATGCAGAACGCACAATTGTGTTTGCGCAAAAGCTTGTAGATCCGTTCGTCATACCACGAATGGTCCCTGAACTCGAAAGTATATCGAATCCCTTTTGGAAGTTTAACAAGGAATTCAGCGAGACGATCGGCATTGATATTCCAGCGCGGCGGCAATTGAAAAAGGATCACGCCGAGTTTTTCCCCGAGTCCTGACACATTTTCCATAAACCGCGCAATGCTCTCGGCCGGATCCCTGAGTTTTTTCATATGTGTGATAAACCGGCTTGCCTTGACAGAATAAAGGAACTCATCCGAGACTTCATTCTTCCAATTGACGAAAGTTTCCTTTACAGGCAACCGGTAAAACGGATTGTTGAGCTCTACGGTATCAAAGAACTTTTGATAATACGCAAACCGGTCGGCCGCTTTCAATCCTTCAGGATAAAACGTACCCGACCAATGCTTGTAAAGCCAGCCGGATGTTCCGATATGGAGTTTTTTGGTTGACAAGGGATAAATTATAGTTGACAGTTGACGGTTTACAGTTTAAATTAGTGATTAATGCTCAATTTCTAAAGTCAAATCATCAAAAAACAATTCACCGCATCAACTTTGCGACAAACATGACAAAAGTCATATTTTACTCAGAACCACCATACTAATTTTACACCATCAAATTAAAGGTATAGGTTATGAGCACTTACGAAAAAATGCAAATCGAGTTTAAAAATGAATTTTTTGGCAGCGTCGCGATCGGTGTTTTGGTTCAAAGCATCCTGGGCGGAATTGCTGCAATGGCAGTCCTGACACACGGAACAAACATATTTCAAATGATACAGCTTATGCTGGTCGTTGCGGCATGCATGGTTTTCAACGGATCGGTACTTTCAAACCAGAAACCGAAGATCATCATGAACCTGTTCCTTGCGGCGACCGCGGTCAATGTCGTCCTGGCAGCCATCAATTTCATCAGATAGTTAAGTAATTTTAGATTGGGAAAGCGCCCTTCACTTCTGGAGGGCGCTTTTTTTAATTGCTCCTGAAATTGCTGCAGAATGACGATGCAGGACAAGGGTCAACAGTGGCGTTTTTATAGAGATTGTCGACGGGGCTGAAGATCCTTCGCCGTTCATACTGCGCCACGTGAAGATATACCAGCGTTGTATCGAGGTTTGCATGTCCGAGCAGTTCTTTGATGCTGATGATATCGAGGCCGTCTTCAAGCAGGTGTGTCGCATACGTGTGACGCAGCGTATGTATCGACACATTCTTCCGGACGCCCGATTTTCTGGCCGCCTGTTCGATGGCCCATCGGATGCCATATTGACTGAAATGGTTCGTCGCGCCATCAGCTCGTTCGCTTATCCTTCCGTTAAAGAAGTATTCCTTTGGATTGAATTCGTTTAGATATAATTGAATTTCAGGAATGATCAACGGGCTGATCGGGACATATCGGTCTTTCATCCCTTTGCCATGGCGGACGTGCACCATTTTTCTTTCAAAATCGATATCTCCGATTTTTAGTTTTTAATCTCATTTCTCCTGAGTCCGCAGCCATATAAAAGCAGAATAAGCACTTTATGTTTCTGTGATCTGACCGACTCAAGCATCCGTCTCACTTCATCGCGGCTCAGTACCACCGGAAGACGTTTGTCGCGTTTAATTTGTGGTAGCTTAATCTGGAAATCGCCTCCGGAGATCCTGTAAAGGTAGCGCAGGCTATAGACGATGAATTTAAATTGTGCCGACGAAGGAAGCGGCAATCTTTTAATCTTAAAGTATAGATATTCGTCGATCTGCTTTTGATTCAGCTGCGTCGGACAAATTCCGTAATGCAGCGCTACTTTAGCGAGTTCGCGGCCATAGCATTGGAGCATGCTTTCACTTTTTCCGGCAATGCAGATCGATTGCTCAAGTCTTTGATAAAGCTCTAAATAGCCCGGAACGCGTTCGCAGGCAGTTTCAATCAGGGTTTTTTTGTGACATTTTAAAAATTTTCCGCAAACTTACCGCAGTACGCCCGAAATCCAATTGTTGATGAGCCCGATTTCGGCATCGGATAATTTGTCGCACATAAAAGGCATCAGCTCGACAAATTCCGCACATAGCATAAATCTCATTTGATTTCAATCCATACTGGTGCATGATCGCTGGTTTTTTCATAGCCGCGTACTTCGCGATCGACACCGCCCGATTTTAGTTTCCCCTTCAATTCGGGGCTCAACAAAAAATGATCGATCCGGAGTCCGGCGTTGCGTTCGTACGCATTGCGGAAATAATCAAAGAAGGTATAGATGACCTGGTCGGGGTAAAGCGTCCGGATCGCATCGGTCCATCCCTGGGCAAGCAGATTTTGAAACGCCTCGCGGACCTCTATCCGAAACAACGCATCGTTGACCCAGCGTTCGGGCTTATATACGTCGAGTTCCGTGGGCATGACATTGTAATCCCCGCACATGATTACAGGAATCTTAAAATCGATCAGTGTTTTTGCACGCGTGATGAGTCGTTCGAACCACTTGAGTTTGTAATCGAATTTCGGCCCCGGATAAGGGTTCCCGTTCGGAAGATACAAACAGCATATCAGCAGATCTCCTACCATGGCTTCGATATATCGGCTTTGGACATCTTCGGGATCACCGGGAAGCCCGCGGCCGACTTCCTTCAATTCCAACCCGTTCTTTGCAAGGATCGCTACACCGTTCCACCGCTGCTGTCCGTGCCATATTGCCTGATAGCCGGCTTCGTTGATCGCATCCCTTGGAAATTTTTCGGACGGTGCTTTCAGCTCCTGCAGACAAACGACATCAGGATTCGATTCGCCAAGCCAGCGAAGTAACACAGGCAGCCGGCCATTTACACCATTGACATTATAGGTTGCAATTTTCATAGTCGTAATTATTTGAAAAGCCTGAACAGCGTTGCTATCAGAATACCGCCGAAGAATACAATGCATGCAATTCCCGCAAATAATAGAACACTTGAATTTTCTGAAGAATCATTGGATCGGTTAATCAGGTAGATCCCTAAAATTACGAATAGTATCGATAAGGATATTCCAAGGAATGGTTTGCTTGATTTCATATTAAATGGCGTTGTTGAACATTATAATGAAGGTCTTCGATTTCGAAACATAAATATGATAGAATACTCTTTCGAGGTTCATCAGATTCAAATTTTGACGAATCAAATCCTGCAGAATCGAATCATTTAATTTATTCAGGGTTAGTGGAATCTGTTTAGAAAATGCTCCTGCGCCTTGACCTGGTCGGTTTCCCTACCAGAACGCCGAATATTCCACGGGTAATTTCACGGAAAATCGTTTTTGTCAGGCTGCTGTCAGCAATGGTTTTGATGGTCTTACCGATTTCGGAAGGTTTCTCCTTTTCGGGTTCTTGTTCTTCTTCGGGCGTTTCATCAGCGGCCGCAACCAATTTGGCCTTCAAAATCTCAAAAGCGCTATCCCGGTCGATTTCCTGGTTGTAAAAGCCCGCAAGCCGTGATGATGCGATTTCTTCGTCCTGTTCCTGCGGCGTGATCACATCCATCCGTGATTGCGGCGCACACATCATCGTATGGACAAGCGGCGTTGGAATTCCTTTTTCATTGAGTACCGTAACAAGCGCTTCGCCGGTTCCAAGTTCCGTAATGAGCTGATCGGTATCGTAATGATCGGTCATGGGGAAATTTTCGGCGACAAGCTTGATGTCTTTGCGGTCTTTTGCCGTGAACGCGCGCAATGCATGCTGGATCTTTGTCCCAAGCTGGCTCAGGATGATATCCGGAATGTCGGTTGGTGCCTGTGTACAGAAAAAAATGCCGATCCCTTTGCTTCGGATCAGTTTTATGATCGTTTCGAGTTGCTGCAGCAATGCTGATGAGGCCTCCCTGAAGATCAGATGAGCCTCATCAATGAATATCACCAGTTTGGGCTCGGCCTTATCGCCGACTTCGGGAAATTTATTATAGATCTCTGCAAGCAGGCAAAGCATGAATGTCGAGAACAGTTTAGGACGGTCCTGGATATCCGTAAGCCGAAGAATATTGATAAACGCCTTTCCGTCGGCATTGCGTTGAAGCAGATCCTGTACTTCAAATGACTTCTCACCGAAGAATAGATTCCCGCCTTGTTGTTCGACTTCCAAAAGCTTTCTCATGATGACGCCGGAAGTTGCCGGGCTGATCGATCCGTAATTCTGCTCGATTTCGCTTTTGCCGTCGCCATCGGCCAAATGCTGGAGTACCGCACGCAAGTCTTTAATATCGAGAAGCGGCAGTTTATGGTCGTCGCAATATTTAAAAATGATGGCGAGAGCACCTTCCTGATTCGGATTCAGCTCGAGTATCTTACCCAACAATACAGGGCCAAATTCGGAAACCGTCGCACGCATCCGGACTCCTTTTTCGTTTGATATCGTCATCAATTCGGTCGGATATTCCGTCGGCGACCAGGGAATCCCGATCGATTCCATACGCTCGGTAATTTTGGGATTTTCTGTTCCGGGACGGGAGATCCCGCTGACATCGCCTTTGATGTCCATCAATAGAACATTGACGCCTTCTTCGGACAGCGACTCGGCAAACCGCTGAATGGTTTTTGTCTTTCCCGTGCCTGTCGCACCCGCTATGAGTCCGTGGCGGTTCACCGTCGCGAGCGGTATCCGAACCAGTAAATTCTGAACTGGTGATTTATCGGCCAAAGCTCCGCCAAGCACAATGCTCGGACCTGTGAAAGTATAAGAGGAGGAAATTTCGTTTTGGAATGACATGTTTTAAAAATTGGATTTGAAGATACGAAAATCTAATCTTATAATCATAAAGTGACACGGGCATAAAGAATTGGTTTCGAGTAATCGCGCTTAACCAAAAAGATTAATTTTATTCAAAATGTAGGGTGTTGCGATTTTCAGTTGTCTGAACATTAAACACTAAATAGTAATCACATGAAATCAATCAAACTACTGCTGCTTTTTGTCACCCTGTCGCTGACATTTTCATGTTCGGATTCGGATCCGATCCAAAATACGGACGACACCCAGGAAAGCATCTCGCTCCGCACAATGGTCCACGAGCTCAAAAAAGCGAACAACATTACCGGGCGCATGGCAGATAACAACCCATTCTGCTTCGATTTTGTTTATCCAGTGACTTTTTCATACTCGAACGATATATCGATCACCGCTGAAACCTTCGCGGGCCTGATCGAAATCATCACCGATGAAACGCCTTCCATTTATCTTTCGGCAATTCAGTTCCCGTTTCAGGTGCAGCATGAAGGCGCGATCCAAACGATTGCCACCGAAGCGCAATTCCATGCACTGCTGGTCGAATGCGGTTTCAATACTTTTAATGAAGATCTTTCCGAATCATTCTGTTTTGATATTGTTTTTCCGATCGAGATCATCAATGCCAGTCAGGAAATCGTCACGGTGAGCAATATTGAAATGCTCAATGCCGAGATCGGCAATCCTGCAAACGGCACGGCAATCCAGATTGTTTTCCCGATAAACGTAATATATGACAATCAGACAGTGACTGTCGATAACCTGTACGAGTTTTACCAGATGGTCACTAATTGCAACAGCTGTATCTGCACACAGGAATATGTTCCGGTGTGTGTCCAGACGGCAAATGGTGTGATGGAATTCGGCAATATGTGCTATGCGCTTTGTGCGGGATATACACAAAATGATCTTGTTAGCTGCAATCCAAACGGGTGCGACATCACAGATCTTGAAGTAACGGTGGGTGCGTGCAATGCGGATGGCTCATATCAGCTGACGATCGATTTCAATTACAGCAATCCAACAAGTGCACAATTTGAAGTTCGCAATGCGAACAATTTGCTGATCGGAACCTACCAGCTTTCCGCACTGCCGTTGATACTCAACAACTATGTCGGCAATGGCCAGGATACCGATTTCCTTACCATAAGCCTTGTCGGAAATACTGTCTGCCAGGCTACACAGTATTGGTTAAGCCCGGATTGCGGCTGTGGATGTACAACAGATTTTGATCCTGTATGCGTAATGACACCGACCGGACTCGTACAATACGATAACGCATGCATGGCCATTTGTGCAGGTCATTCACAAAATGAATTCGTGGTTTGCAACACTGCGCAATATAATTTTGGCGAATCTTTGCTTGACGGTTGTTTCGATATGGTGTATCCTCTCCAAGTGCAGCATCAGGGCGCTTTGGTCACGGTGACTGTCGACGGCCAGTTGCTGCAATATTGGAATCCGACGATATCGCCTATGCCTATTTTCAACTATCCGGTATCGGCGACATTTGGCAATACAACTTACATTTTCAACAATCAGCAGGAATTTGAGGCGCAGATAATTGCTTCATGTCAATAATATTTAATTTGGGTTAAATAAACTTTACCACACATCGATCCGGTGTGTGGTAATGGTTTTTATGATATGGACGGAACCACGGAATCGAGACTTTGTTCGGAAACGGTATTCAGGACCGTCTTCCAATCGCATTTTAAATTATTGCGGAATTTCCTTGTATTCAGATTTCGCGATGTCGAGAGGGCAGAGGACACGGCGCAAAACGCGTTCGTCATTTTATGGGAGAACTGCGGTAAGATCAGAACCGAACAGGCAAAGAGTTTTCTTTATACGACGGCGATCCGCCTTTCATTAAATTTGGTTAAACACGATAAAGTGGTCAGTAAATTTGAACTTGTTGCGAGACCAAGCGAAGCACATCACGAATCACCGGAGTTCGTGCTTCTCGAGAATGAATTAAAGTCACGCCTTGAAAAAGCGATCAATGACCTGCCCGAAAAGCAGCGCACTGTATTTTTGATGAACAGGTTCGAAAATCAAACTTATACTGAAATTGCATCACTGCTGGATATTTCAGTCAAAACCGTCGAAAAGCGGATGCATCAGGCTTTGCTTTCACTTCGCCAAATCGTAAAAAATGTTTGAGATGGAAAATGAGAACTTCCTGGCTGATTGGCTGGATGGAAAAATGTCCGACGATGAACTTCGCAAACTGGTATCGGCAGCCGATTTTGATGCGTATCAAAAATTGCGGATCACCATCGAAAGATACCAGATCGCGGAGCCATCGATCGATGACAATTATCGTGCGGTCAAGCAAAAGCTATCGCGTCCAAAGAAAGATCGTGCGGTCCGACCATTGTTTTATTATCTGGCCGCTGCTGCGATGATCGCCGTAATTTTCGGCCTTTTCCAGCTGTTTTCATATACGCAATCGGCTGAAACCGGTGCAGTCGAATCGATTACGCACATGCTTGCCGACAATTCAACCGTAACATTGAATGCCAAGTCCAGGATCGAATATTCACATCTGTTTCGATACAACCGTTCACTTAGACTAAGCGGTGAAGCTTTTTTCGAAGTCGTCAAAGGAAGTACTTTTACCGTAAACACTGAAGCCGGGAAAATACGGGTCATCGGAACAAAATTCAACGTGATTTCACGCGAAGGCTGGTTTGAAGTAGGCTGTTTTGAAGGAAGCGTTGAAGTAACTTCTGCCTCACGGCGTACAATCCTCGAAAAAGGAAATTCGCTGCGAATCGTTTCAGGGCAATTTGAACAATTCCACGTGCAATCAATCCAGCCATCGTGGATGTCGGGAGAAAGGCGCTATGAGAACCTTCCGTTCCATATTGTAATTGATGAGCTCGAACGACAGTATAATCAAGAAATAAGTTATCCTGGAAAGCTCAGGAACATTCGATTTACGGGAACGCTGACCAATACAAACCTTGGCACCGCGCTCGAATCGCTCCGCATTCCATTGAATTTAAAGTATCACGAAACCGGATCAGGTGAAATTTCAATTTCTGAATGAAACTTGTACTCGTTTTGATCTTTCTCTTTTTTGGCCACTCATCTTTCGGTCAGGCAAAAGTCGGCAGTTTCCCTTCCGGCGTGTATGAACTAAAAAAACTGATCAGCGAGATTGAATTGCAATTCGACGTCCGTTATTCGTATGCAGACAGCATTGCGTCGCCTCAGCGGATCAAACTGGCTGCAGCAAGGTATTCGCTGGATGACATGCATCGGGAAATATCCGAGCAAACCGGACTTTCGGTTACGAAAATAAATTCCCGCTTTTATTCGCTCGTTAAAACGGAAATCGCCGCCGAGATTTTGGATGAGGTTGTCGTCGCCCAATATCTGTCGCAGGGCATCCGGAAATCGGCGAATAAATTCATTATTTCACCTCAGAAAATAGAAGAACTGCCGGGCGTGACCGATGCCGACCTGCTTTTCTCGCTTCAACAGCTGCCGGGTGTTAAGAGTCCGAATGAAACTGCGGCCGGATTACATATCCGTGGCGGCACGGCCGACCAGAACCTCATTCTTTGGGACGGCATCCGTATCTATCATCCCGGGCATCTATTTGGCATGATCTCGCCATTCAACTCAGCCGTTGAACAGAAGATCGATTATCATTACAAAGGAACAAGTCCCAATTTCGGCGAGCGCATTTCGAGTGTGATTGACATCAGGACCAATGAACGCATCGAAGACACATTGCAGGGTTCGGCAGGAATCAATGGGCTCAATGGAGATATTTATCTGCAATTTCCACTCGTCGAAGAAAAACTTGGTGTTGAGGTTTCGGCGCGAAAATCTTTTACTGAATTGGTTCAATCCCCGACATTCAATTCTTTGGCTGACAAAGTTTTTCAAAATACTTCCTTTAAGGATTTTGACGGGAACGAATTCGGTTACCAGGATTATTTTCTAAAGTTGACTTACGCAATGAATAATCGCAATCTGATAAACGGGACGGCGATATTGGTCGACAATCATCTTGACTTCATTTCTGAAAATGAGGATGGTAAACTCAATCAGATGATGGACATCATCAACTACGGATATAGCTTGGTTTGGGAAAGAAAATATGCTTCAAACCTTATGCACAGGGCCAAATTATATTTTTCAGGATACGACTTTAAGTATGTTGAAAATCAGTTATATACGGATGATGACTTCGAGCGTTTTACCAAGTTAAACAGAATTGTCGATTCGGGTGCTGACATTGATCTTAAATACAGTATAAATGAACCAATAACTGTAAATTTTGGATACCAGCTGGCGGGAAACGATGTTTCGCATTCGTTCGAAACTGCCACTCCGGATTTTGAAGTCAGGCTCGATCAAAAACATCTGTACAATGTGACAAATGCATTCTATGGAAATTTCGCTTATGACACCGATGCCTGGAACATTTCTGCGGGTTTGCGGTTCAACAAATACTCTGCTGTGGATGAAACGAGTTTGGAACCGCGAGTATTTGTCAGGCGAAAGGTTTTCCGGGATTTATCCGTTGAAGCCACTTATGAGCGGAAGAGCCAGATGATGAGCCAGATTCGTGAAACGGTCGCAAACGATATGAGTCTTGAGAATTATGTATGGATCTTGCAGGATGGCAAGGATTTTCCACTGCAAACCGCGGAACAATATTCCATCGGTGCCTCATATCGGACAAAATCATGGCTTGTGGACCTGGATGCGTATTATAAGCAAATCAGAGGCATCACTTCCTTGTCGTTCGGATTTTTACATGAGTTTGATTCATCGGTACATCAGGGTGAAGGTTTTACAAAAGGTGTCGACCTGCTGCTGCAGAAAAGCGCCGAAACCTGGCGGGCATGGATTACATACACGTTTCAGGAGTCTCAAAATCGGTACGATCAGCTGAATGATCAACGGTATTTTCCTATTTATGCCGACATCAGCCATAGCGTCACGCTGTCGGCATTTAAAAAGTGGAATTCATTTTCGGTTTCCGCAGGCTGGTTTTGGCACACTGGCCGGCCATACAGCACCCTCGACGATTCGGGCCGCGTCATTTCATTCAACAACAAGCGGTTATCATCATATCATCGACTCGATATGTCGGCTGCTTATGAAATCAGAAAACTGAAGTCAGTTACAGGAAAAATAGGTTTTTCAATCCTCAATTTATACGGGAATGATGCTGTGATCAGCAAAGAATTCCAACGGAGTTACGCATCGATCGGAGATTTGTTCGAAAGCAGTTACTCTGTCAGGAATTATCGAATGCTCGGATTTACGCCGAATTTCTTTGTTCGTGTGATTTTTTGATTGGACCTCAGGCGGAAAGCTTAGTGCGGATTTATTGCGGTACGCTGAATTGCTTCATTTCTTCGAGCGGTTCCACGACACTGTAGCCCTTCCACAGCGACGGATCGTACTTTTTGATCGTCTGGTATTTGAAATCCTTTTCCGATACCTGCTGGAAATCTACCGCGGATGCCTCTTCGTGCGTAATATTGAGGAATTCTGTTTTTTCGCGTGAATTGCCTTCGACCTTTAGATCCATAGCCACAACGTCCTTGTCTTCTTCAGCCAATTCGATAAATTTTATTGGCCTGTTAAAATAGAAATACTGCCCTGATTCGACGGAGGCATATTGCAGATAGTAATCATCGGCGGAAGATTTTTTCTTGTAAATCAGCGTTCCTTTTGCAACGTCTTCACGGAACTTGATGCCAAGCAGCAATTTTAGGTTAACACCGCTGACTTTCTTGCCTTCCGCAAGCGCATAATCGGCACGGACGATTCCGAAATCGCTTTCCGAAATATACAGTTTGCCCGTAAAGATGCCGCGGCTTTTGCGCGGTTTGAAACTCACGATATACACGAGGTCTTCATTCGAGATCGTCGCACCTTCATACTTGTAATCGTATGCTTCAAAATCCCGTACGAATGTGAGCGTTTTGCTGCGAGCAAAATTGGTTTCTGTGTATAGGTTTGAAATATTGCGGTTGACTTTCGATATCTCGGTCGACTTTTCTTTCTTCTTTTTCGACTTGCTTTGGTAATCCTTCCTCAGCGAAATTGTGTCGCGCGACCCGAAGATCCCGCTCTTGATGCGGTAAAATTTCAGTGTGTCAAGATGCTTCAGCATGATGTTCTGAGCGAGTGTTTCCATTTCTTCGACCGAAGCTGAGTTGTTTTCGTCCCACAATTTGGTCGCTTTGATCATGTCGACCTTCGCAGG
Organism: uncultured bacterium; assembly: GCA_965365415.1. Lineage (GTDB taxonomy): Bacteria > Bacteroidota > Bacteroidia > Flavobacteriales > Flavobacteriaceae > Flavobacterium. The sequence continues at coordinate 12,139 of CBDUBP010000051.1, forward strand.
AGCGGGTTTATCGGCCGGTGCAACCCCGACATAATAATTGCAAAGCATGTCAGTATATGTTCTGGGCGGATATTTTTTCAGCACCTTAAACTTTTGCTCAAGTTGTTTGTTTACCGATTCAAGGCTTTTTTTGCTGAATCCAGTCGATTTTTTGATTTCGAAATCGAATGTCTCGGGCTTGAATTGATTCGTTTCGCGGACGAAAAG
>CBDUBP010000052.1:0-12227 GCA_965365415.1 uncultured bacterium
AATGGACTTTAAAGTCGAAACTCGGCCTGAAAAAAATCAAAATCGGTCACGCCGGAACACTTGATCCGCTTGCCACAGGACTGCTTTTAGTTTGCACCGGAAAAAAAACCAAAATCATATCCGAACTTCAGGGCCAGCCAAAAGAATATACGGGAACTTTCCTTGTGGGCGCGACTACTCCTTCTTATGATCTTGAGACAGAAATCGACCAGAAATTCGAGACTTCACACATCACAACCGACCTCATCCATCAGACCGCCCTTAAATTCACAGGTGAAATCGACCAGAAGCCGCCAATTTTTTCGGCCATCAAAAAAGATGGGAAACGATTGTACGAGCATGCGCGCGCAGGACGTGAAGTCGAGATCGAATCGCGAAAGACAACAATTTATGAATTTGAGATCACGCGAATCGTAATGCCTGAGGTTGATTTTCGGATCGTGTGCAGCAAAGGAACTTATATCCGATCGATCGCATACGATTTTGGAGCTGCTCTTAATTCAGGTGCGCATTTAACCGCGTTGCGGCGCACCAGGATCGGTGATTACTCCGTTGATCATGCGATCGGGGTCGAGGAATTTGCTTCTACCATAGAAGTTAGCGAATAGCTGTCATCGCCCGGAAGTTATCCGCAAAATTTGGGCAAGGTAAAATATTTCAAGCTTCAAATTTTCTCTGCTCTTGTTCTCTACTCTTGCTTCTTTCCTCTTGTCTCTTTCTTCTTTCCTCTTGCTTCTTTCCTCGTGCCTCTTACTTATCTCTTCGCATCCAGATCATCAATTTCCCTGTCGCTGTGTTCAATGATATCAATCATCGGCTCGGGCAATTCCTGCTGGTTCGCAAGCGTTTTGTTGAGCGTCAGCACAAGCGCGGGCAAAAGCATTAAGTTTGACAGCATTCCGAATAATAATGTCAGCGATACCAATCCCCCGAGTGCGATCGTTCCGCCAAAATCCGACAGCATGAAAACCGAAAACCCGAAGAACAATACGATCGATGTGTAGAACATGCTGAGTCCGGCATCATTGAACGTCGCATAAACCGAGCGGCTGATTTTCCAGTTGTGTTTCTTCAGTTCTTCGCGATATTGTGCCAAAAACCTGATGGTATCATCAACCGATAGTCCGAATGCGATTCCAAAAACCAGGATCGTCGAGGGTTTCAATGGAATATCCAAAAAGCCCATCAGCCCGGCGGTCATCAGCAATGGCAATAAATTGGGAATAAGCGCTACCAGCACCATTTTGATCGATCTGAACATAAACGCCACAAGGATCGACGTCAGGAAAAACGCAAAAACCAGTGATGATAAAAGGTTGTCGAGCAAATATCCTGTTCCTTTTTGAAAGACGAGTGCCTTTCCCGTAATCGTCACATCGTATCGATCGGCGGGAAAAATCTGGTCGGCTTTCCGGCGTACCTCGGCTTCGATCTGCTCGATCTCACCGCCATTTTCATCTTTCATAAAAACCGTGATGCGTGCAAACTGACCTGTCTTATCGACATAACTCTTCATCAGGTCGCCTGATCCTTTTCCCGCATTCTTTGCATACGAGAGAATAAAACTCTGCTCCTGCGCGGTCGGCAGCTCAAAATATTCAGGGTTGCCATTATAAAATGCCTGCTTGGAGTATTTCACGAGATTTACTGCCGAAACCGGCTTCGAAAGCTGCGGCAATTCTGAAATCTCTTTTTCAAATTCTTCCATTTTGCGCAATGTCGACAGTTTCATCACGCCCTTTTTCCGCTTCGTATCGATCATGATCTCCAGCGGCATCACACCGTCGAACTCTTCTTCAAAATACACGATATCCTTAAAGAAATCAGCCTTTCGCGGCATGTCTTCAATGATGCTTCCGCTGATTCGCATCTCATAAATACCGATGATGCCGATCACGAGCAGGCAGATAGCAAACGTATAGATCGCAAAGCGGTTGAATTTGATCGTCCTGAGCATCCAATCCATAAAAGATTTTACCGATCCGCGCTCAAGATGTTTGATGTGCCGGGGTTTTGGCGGTGGGATATAGCTGTGAAAAATCGGGATGACGATCAGGCAAAGGAAAAACAACGCCAAAATATTGATCGAGGTGACCACGCCGAATTCGATCAGCAATTTGTTGTTCGATGCGACAAAAGTGGCAAATCCGATGGCCGTCGTCAGGTTGGTCATTAAAGTAGCCATACCGACTTTAGTCGTGACACGCTGAAGTGCTTTGACTTTATTACGGTGAACTTTGTACTCCTGGTGATATTTGTTTGTAAGGAAAATGCAGTTAGGGATTCCTATGACAATGATCAGAGACGGAACAAGCGCCGTCAAAACCGTAATCTGGTAATTCATCAGTCCGAGTACGCCAAACGACCACATCACGCCGATGATGACAATAATGATCGATATCAACGTGGCGCGAAAACTCCTGAAAAAAAAGAAAAACAGCAATGAGGTGACCAAAAGCGAAACACCAATAAAGAATCCGATCTCGCCACGAATAGTTTCAGTGTTCATCGTGCGGATGTAAGGCATTCCGGAAACACGCAGGTCGATGTTCGTCTTCTTCTCAAATCTTTCGATCTCCGGAATCAGCTTTTCGAGGATAAAGTCCTTTCGTGCCGGAGTATTGACGATTTTCTTGTCGAGATAGACGGCCGATCGTACGCTGCCGGATTTCTTGTTGAACAGCAGGCCTTCGTAAAATGGAAGCTCGTCAAACAGTTGGCGCCTGAGATCTTTTAAATAAATATGGTCGGAAACATTTGCCGGATTGACGAACGGCGAGAGTTCGAATTTTTGGAGTGAATCGTTCCGGGTAAGTTTTTTAAGCTCTTCGACCGATATGACGAGACTGACTTCCTTATTCGCTTTTATCGCCGACATCATTCTTGTCCACTCGCGATAATTATCCTTGTTGAACAGCGCGCTGTCGGCAATGCCGATGACAATGAGGTTTCCTTCCTCACCGAACTTATCGAAGAATTGTTTGTACTCGACATTAACGGGATTATCGGCCGGAAGTAGATTCGCTTCGGTATACGTGAACCTGATATTTTTCCATTGAAGTGCAAGCACTACGGTTATGGCCGCAATGATGCTTATCATCAATATCCTGTTCCTGAGGACTATCCTGGCGATTGCCTGCCAGAAACCCAGTCCAAACCACTTGCTCATCGGTCGTTTTTAACGCGTGCAAAGGTACGGAATCCGTGTAAAGTGATTTTAGATTTTAGATTAAAGATTTTAGATTTGGCGAATCGGATCCGCTCGTGATGGCCGCTCTTCGTCATGCCCATAAGTATGGCTCACAACAGCGGTATTTATCTTTGTCCGGATTTTCTATCCTCTCATTTCTTATTATATCTTTGGTCTCGATTTCCCGACGTTTATGCTGAAGAAACTTACAAATCCGATTTTCTATTTAATCGTCACTTGCGGATTCGGTGGTTTGATATATTACATCGTCGCCAAAGGTAAAAAGCTTGAAGCTGGCCGGAACATCATTGTGCCGGTTTCGGAAGGAAGTCATTGGTCGCAATTCGCGGATTCCATGTTGAGCAACCTTCATCATCCGCTTGCTATCCTGCTTGCGCAGATCATCACGATCATTTTCGTTGCGAGATTTTTTGGCTGGCTCTTTAAAAAGATCGGACAGCCTTCGGTTATCGGTGAGATCATCGCCGGGATCGTGCTTGGTCCATCGCTTGTCGGAATGTATTTCCCCGAGTTTACGCAGATCCTTTTTCCCGCGGCATCTCTTGGAAATCTTCAGTTTCTGAGCCAAATCGGGTTGATCATGTTTATGTTCGTGATCGGAATGGAACTCGATCTTAGCGTGATCCGCAATAAAGCAAATGATGCAGTCGTGATCAGCCATGCCAGCATCATTTTCCCATTTGCTCTTGGGATCTTACTCGCCTACTTCATCTATCAGCAATTCGCTCCCGAAGGGGTGGAATTCCTCTCGTTCAGCCTTTTTATGGGAATCGCAATGAGCATTACGGCATTTCCTGTTTTGGCGCGAATCGTCCAGGAACGAGGAATGCACAAGACAAGGCTCGGAATGGTTGCAATAACGTGCGCTGCCACCGACGACATCACTGCCTGGTGTTTGCTGGCCGCAGTTATCGCCATTGTAAAAGCAGGCGATTTCGCGAGTTCCCTTTATGTGATTGCACTCTCGGTTTCCTACGTTCTTGCGATGCTTTATATCGTAAAACCATTCTTAAAACGCGTTGGAGATCTGTATCCGAACGGCGCAAGCCTGAGCAAGCCTGTCGTCGCAATTTTTTTCCTGACGCTCATCCTTTCATCATACGCGACGGAAGTCATCGGTATCCACGCACTTTTCGGGGCGTTCATGGCGGGTGTCATCATGCCCGAGAATATGCGCTTTCGGAATATCATCATTGAAAAAGTCGAGGATTTTTCAATAATCATACTGCTTCCGCTGTTTTTTGTTTTCACAGGACTTCGGACGCAGATCGGGCTCATCAATGACGTGGCGCTATGGAAAGTGACCGGTGTGATCATTTTGGTTGCGGTCATTGGAAAATTCTTCGGAAGCGCGATCGCTGCAAAAGTCGTCGGACAAAGCTGGCGCGACAGCCTTACGCTCGGGGCATTGATGAATACCCGCGGACTGATGGAACTCGTCGTTTTGAACATCGGCTATGATCTTGGCGTCCTGTCGACCGAGATCTTTACAATGCTTGTGATCATGGCGCTCGTAACAACGTTTATGACCGGACCTGCGCTCGATCTGATCAACGCCGCGTTTAAAACAAAGGATGCCCTGATCCCGGAGGATGCAAAAGACAGCACCAAATACAAGATCCTGATTTCCTTCGGCAACAATGAAAAAGGTAAATCATTATTGCGCCTTGCCAACAGTCTGGTCCGCAAACAAAAGGAATCCGCCGCCATCACCGCAATGCACCTGAGTCTCAGCGAGCAAATGCACTCGTTCAATACTGAAACATACGAACGTGAAAGCTTCGAGCCGATTATCGATGAATCAAAAGCGCTCGGTCAGCCAATCACGACGATATTCAAAGCCACTGCGGACATCGAAACCGACATCAGCGATATCGCAAACCAGGGCGAATACGATCTGTTGCTGATCGGCCTCGGGAAATCGATCTTCGAAGGAACACTTCTCGGCAAAGTTTTAGGTTTTACCTCGCGAATCATTAATCCCGACAGGCTGATCGACAAATTCATCGGAAAGGAAGGACTTTTCGAAAATTCACCTTTCGACGAGCGTACGCGCCAAATCATCGCGCGGACACGAATGCCAATCGGAATCATGGTCGATAAGGAATTAAAGGCTGTTAAAAACGTTTTCATCCCAATTTTCAGGATGGATGACACTTTCCTGATTGATTATGCGCAAAAACTGATACATAATAATGGATCGCAGGTAACCGTTCTCGACATCAACAGCCAGATCAAAAACAATTATATCATCCAGAACGCGATCCGTGCGCTCGAACACGATTATCCGAACCATGTAGGACTGATCAACGAGCGCATCATGAAACCTGAATTCCTGGAAATGCAGGACCTGATGCTGATCAGCCTCGAAAGCTGGAAAACATTGGTGGACTCACAGAGCAGCTGGCTGAGCAATATTCCGTCTGTATTAATCATCAAACCATGAGCTGGATCCTCCTGATCATCGCCGGGCTCTTTGAAGCTGCTTTCGCGGCCTGCCTCGGAAAAGCAAAAGAAACGTCGGGAACCGAATCACATCTGTGGCTCGGCGGATTCCTCGTCTGCCTGACGATCAGCATGGTTTTGTTGTATAAAGCCGTGCAAAATTTGCCGATCGGAACCGCATACGCAGTATGGACAGGGATTGGCGCGGCGGGAACTGTGTTGCTCGGCATTTTTCTATTTAAGGAACCCGCGACTTTCTGGAGGATCTTTTTCCTGACAACATTGATCGCGTCGATAATCGGATTGAAATTCGTCTCTTCTTAAATTCCGATGTTGATGATAAAGCTGATCTTTATCGACAGGTTGTGTTCGAACCGCGGCAATTGATATGGCCCGTATCTGTAGAAGGTCGAAAATCCCAATCCTTTATATATCTGGTTGATTTCGACACCCGATTCAAAAAATCCTTCGTCGAGTGTTTTGTAATTGATGCCAAGATGCTGCTCGGGTTTTTCCATCGTTCCCCAGACCATTCGTGTGACCAGGACTGTCGATGGTTTTACTTTTCGGAACAATGGCATCCTTTTAAACTGATGTTTGAGCTGAAGCGAAAAAAAGTGACTCGAAAAGAATTCATTAAAATACATCGTCTCGAAACTGTTCTTTCCGGCCAGTGTGATCCGCTGCAAGAGGGCGTCGCGGTTCAGGTTGTTTGGTGATGTGCTGTACAGATGCGTCAGCGGCACATCACCGTATGCGAGTCCGGCCTGCGCAAGGACAGATGATTTTTGTCCGTCAAGAAATTTCCTCTCATACTCTCCTCGCAGATCGAGCTTTAGGAAATCAAAATTGCCATCTAAGAATCCGCTGAAGGATTTCGTGACCTGGAATGAAAATTTCGGAAACCGTTTCTCTGTTTCGAACCTTCCCGCCGGCGTCTGCATAAAATCACTGAACGGATTCCATTGAAGTGAAACCGTCGCCATCGTAAGGTTGAACTGATTGTAAGGTCGCGATCCATTCAAAAAAACATAATCGAATTCCGGCCTGATAAAACTTTTGGTCGCCTGCCAAATGCTTTCGGTTTTGGGAATGATGCGCGTCTCGATATAGCCGCGGATCGTCTGATAGCTGTAAAATGTCGAAACGTTGATCGGCCGCGGATCATACAGCTTAAATACGCGCTTATCCGTAGCGAATGTCGTACTTGCGATTTCACGGACATCATCGGTATACGATGCACCGATCCACGAATTCGTGAATTGCCCGACACGGATCGCGTTGCCGATGTTATATTTGAACCTGCCATCTTTTGTGCCGTATGCGGTATATCCTTCAACACGGAAGATCGATGAGAACTTATCATTCGTGATGCCGCCGATCCCGAACCGGAAACCTTCATAATTGTTATAACTGATCAAATGCCGAAGATCAAAATCAAACGCACCGAAAGGCACGTAACCATTGATGATCTTACGGCCAAAACGCAGCTTGCGTTCAATCTTTTCCTTCTCGGCAATGCTGTCGTTCGCGATGTAGGTGTTAGCTTCGCGCTGGCTGATTTCGCCTAATTCATTCCAATATGAATCGGGACGGCTGATGGCTTCCTTCTTCACTTCAATCGCAACCGATGAACGGAATATCGAAACGGGAATGTCGAGCTCGAAATCTGAAAATGCAGTCATCGAAATAAGCTGAGTGAAATCAGATGCCTGTTTCTGCCGGTTATTCCCGCGGGTATCGGAATCGAACTTGATCGTTTCGCCTAAAATCCTGATGTCTTCGTCGCTGTTGCCTTTTTCGATCTTCAGCATCCGTTGTTTCGGGAACCACACTCCGAAATCGTGAAATTGAAATTCCTGCGTTGCCGTGATCTTCAGAATTCCACTTGCACAAACGACCGACTTTGCAATGCCGAAATTTTCTGAATCGACGTATAAAAGCCCTTCCAACCCGGGAGATTTCCATCGCTGTACGCTTTTGAAATGGATCGCATACACCGCCCGATCCCTAAAAACCAACGTATCGAGCAAGGCATATTCATAGCTGTTCTGTGCTTTTCGGGAAAGCGGGCTTCGATATCTGGTTTCAAATAGTTCGAACGGATCGTCATAAATTGAAAATGACTGGAAGTTCAGCCCCATGACTTCATACAACGGCTCCTTGAATCCCGACATCCTTGATCCGGTGACCGTTTCTTTGAATTGATCTCCATCGAATTCGTAAACAGATGTCTTCTCGGATGCAAAAAAGTGTTGGTTTTGCATCATTCGTTTGACTTTGTACTGCGTCGAATCGATCTTGATGCGGTTGCGGAAGAAAGCCGTGCGCCGGATTGTGTCGATCTGACCCATGATCGAATCGGGATTCGCGGTCACGAACAGTTTGCTATGGGCTTTATACCGGAATGACCGAAGTGCCTTTGACGGATCGTTGTTCGCACGCGATTTAATAGCTTCTGCGATGATGGCATTGGCGCGATTGTCACCGGGTGTTGGCTTTGGATGAAGCCGGATGACATGGTATTTGTTCGCCGGCGAAATGCTTTGCGAATGAAAACCTGTGTAGCTGACGCGAAATGTATTCGGGGGAATCGTAAACTTCCCGTCAGCCGACGAAAAAGTTTTTTGATCGTTGACGACAATAGTCGCAAAAGGCAGCGGCTTACCTGTCGAGGCGTCCCGGACAATTCCCGATACGGTGTTTTGGGCCTTCAGCATGAAAGCGGAAAACAACAGCAGGATTGTCGCAAGTTTACGCATGGATAAAAAAAAATCCGCCACTCGGACGGATTGGAATTGATGGTTTAATCAGACCTTCATGATCTCGGCTTCTTTAACAGCCAGGAGTTCGTCGATCCTTTTGATATAACTGTTTGTGAGGTTTTGAACTTCTTCCTCGGCGCCATTGCAGACGTCTTCCGAAAGTCCGTTTTTCTCAAGCTTCTTAATATCGGTATTTGCGTCCTTCCGCGAATTCCGGATTCCAATCTTCGCATCCTCAGCCTCACCTTTCGCCTGTTTTACAAGGTCGCGGCGGCGTTCCTCCGTCAATGGCGGCACGCTGATGATGATGTTATCACCGTTGTTCATCGGATTGAATCCGAGGTTCGCCACCTGGATTGCTTTTTCTATTGGCTGGAGCATATTCTTTTCCCACGGCTGGATCGTGATGGTCCGCGCATCGGGAGTATTAATGTTCGATACCTGCGAAATCGGAGTCTGCGACCCATAATAGTCGACGAATACTCCGCCGAGCATGGCAGGCGTCGCTTTACCCGCGCGGATGTTAGTGAATTGCTTTTCAAGGTGCGCGATCGAACTCTGCATCGCTTCCTCTGTACTTTCGAGTATAAAATCTAATTCTTCTTCCATACGTTTTAAAATTCTGCTTTTAAACGCTTACAACGGTTCCAATATTTTCGCCTTCACAAATTTTGAGAAGGTTTCCTGTTTTGTTCATATCGAATACAACGATCGGCAACTTGTTCTCTAGCGATAAAGTAAACGCCGTCGTATCCATGACATTCAATCCTTTGCGGATGACGTCATCGAAAGTTATCGTATCGTACTTGACCGCATCGTTGTGCTTTTCCGGATCTGCATTGTAAATCCCGTCGACGCGCGTTCCTTTAAGGATGACATCGGCGTCGATCTCGACACCGCGCAAAACAGCGGCCGTGTCGGTTGTGAAATATGGGTTCCCGGTTCCGGCCCCAAAGATGACGATCCGGCCTTTCTCAAGATGGCGCACCGCACGTCGCTTGATATACGGTTCTGCGATTGCTTCGATCTTTAATGCGGTTTGCAGCCGTGTGAGCATCCCTTTGTCTTCGAGTGCGCCCTGCAAAGCCATTCCGTTGATGACCGTTGCGAGCATTCCCATGTAGTCGCCCTGAACGCGGTCCATACCGTTGCTTGCACCCGAAACGCCACGGAAAATATTCCCGCCGCCGATGACGATGGCAACCTGGACGCCTTTTTCATGAATCAGCCTGATCTCTTCGGCGTATTGCGCAAGCCTTGCAGGGTCGATGCCGTACTGCCGGTCGCCCATCAGCGCCTCGCCGGATAATTTCAGGAGAATTCTTTTGTATTTCATTGTGTTTGTGGATTGGGTGGTGCAAATATAGTTGATTTGTGGATTTGTGGATTTGTTGATTTGAAAGTTTAGGAGTTTAGTTGGTTTTGATTTTGGTTTAGAAAGTCCGGGGGTTACGAAGTTTAGAATAAAGGACCGTTTGTCAATTGTCAATTATCACTTATCAATTGTCAATTGCCTATTTTTGCATCATGAATACTATCATTGCAAACAGTCTCGAAACGGCTTACACATACGACGGTTACAGGCGTAAGATCAAGAACCTGCTCGAAGAGACAAAACCCGACGGAAATGCGGTCGTCGACCCGCTGATCCACTACACGATTTTGAATGAGACACGAATGGACCGGCTTGAAAAAACCGTGAAAATTTCGGACGAAGCAGCGAAATCACTTCGGTCGCTTAAGGAAAATTACCGATGGCTCGTGATCTCGGAAGGCTGGTGCGGCGACGCTGCGCAACTTGTTCCGATATTCAGAAAGCTTGAAGATGTTTCCGATAAGATCGAGATGCGGATCGTTTTCCGTGACGAGAATCTCGAATTGATGGATTTGTTTTTGTCGAACGGCTCACGATCGATACCGAAACTGATCGTGATCGATGAGAATTATAATGTCAGGGGACATTGGGGTCCGCGCCCGAAAGACGCCGCCGACCTGATCAGCCGTCACAAAGCGGCCAAAGGCGAGATCGACGAAGAGGCCAAAACGGAACTACAGCTTTGGTATCTGCATGACAAGGGCATTTCCACGCAGGAAGAGATCGTCCAGATGATGGAGATCATTGACGGTGATTGATGAACCGCATCATCAATTGAGTTCGGAAGCGCAGCCCCGATCCCGATAGCTATCGGGAGGCCATCCGTTTTTTTGGAGCGGGCGAGTGCGCCGGAGGCGTGTATCGAGCACGCGACAAAAAAGGATACAGCGGAAAGCGGGACCCCGATAGCTATCGGGGCTGCCAAAAAAAATAATATCAATTATATTTGCGCTCGCATAATTTGCAATCATGAAACATACAAAAATCAAAGAATTGCTCGAGGGAGCATCGACACATGAGGAAATTACGGTAAAAGGCTGGGTGCGGACATTTCGCAACAACCAGTTCGTCGCCCTAAACGATGGCTCGACGATCAACAACATCCAATGCGTGGTCGACTTTGAGAATATGCCTGAGGAAACTTTGAAACGCATTACGACGGGCGCAGCTTTGTCTGTTACCGGCGCGCTTGTCGAGAGTCAGGGAAAAGGACAGAAATATGAAGTTCAGGCCAGGATTGTTGAAATTCTTGGCGATTCCGATCCCGAGAAATTTCCGATGCAGCCAAAGAAACACTCATTCGAGTTCCTTCGTGAAAATGCGCATTTACGGGTTCGAACGAATGCTTTCGGCGCAATCATGCGCGTGCGTTCGGCGTTGGCTTTTGCAGTGCATCAGTATTTTCGTGAAAAAGGCTTTGTGTATGTCAATACGCCTGTAATTACCGGCGCAGATGCTGAAGGTGCAGGCGAAATGTTCCAGGTGACCTCGCTTCCTTTGGATAAATTGCCAAAAACTGAAACCGGCGAAATCAACTACAAAGAGGATTTCTTCGGGAAACATACGAATTTGACGGTTTCGGGTCAGCTTGAAGCGGAAACTTATGCGATGGCACTCGGACAGGTATATACATTCGGACCGACATTCCGCGCGGAGAATTCCAATACATCGCGCCATCTTGCAGAATTCTGGATGATCGAACCTGAGGTTGCATTCAACGACCTCGACGACAACATGGACCTCGCTGAAGATTTCATTCAATATGTTATAGCTTATGCGGTTAAAAATTGTGCTGATGATTTGAAATTCCTCGACCAGCGTCTTGCCGACGAAGAGAAATCGAAGCCGCAAAACGAACGCAGCGAAATGACGCTTTTGGAGAAACTTGATTTCGTGCTTCAAAATAATTTCAAGCGCGTTTCTTATACAGAAGCGATCGATATTTTGAAAAATTCAAAACCGAACAAGAATAAGAAATTCCAATATATCATTGAGGAATGGGGCGCAGATCTTCAATCTGAGCACGAGCGTTATCTCGTTGAAAAACATTTTAAGTCCCCTGTTATTTTGTTCGATTACCCGGCGAACATCAAGGCCTTTTACATGCGTTTGAACGAAGACGGAAAAACTGTCCGCGCGATGGATATTTTGTTCCCTGGAATCGGTGAGATCGTCGGCGGATCGCAGCGTGAAGAACGCTATGAGGTGCTTGTCGAAAAGATGCGTACTCTTGGCATCGACGAGCAGGAACTTTGGTGGTATCTCGATACAAGGCGTTTTGGTACGGCAGTACACTCCGGATTTGGCCTTGGTTTCGAGCGGCTTGTGCTGTTCGTTACCGGTATGGGAAATATCCGCGATGTGATTCCGTTCCCGCGTACTCCAATGAACGCTGAATTCTAAGAAATTTACCGCGAAGGCGCAAAGGCGT
>CBDUBP010000053.1:0-12217 GCA_965365415.1 uncultured bacterium
AACTTGAAAAACAGGATCAAGGCGAGGATTTGAATCAAAGCGCCGATCCAGTTTAAGTGGAAAAAGATATTGTAGTCAAAATTCCAGCTTAATGGCAGCCCTAATGTCAGTATTGTCGAAATGACGAACAACACACAGAAAGTCCTGAATAATTTTCGACTCATTCTTTTCGGTGTCATCATCACCGAAAACAACAATGCCAAAACGGCCCCGACAAACCAGCCATTGAATTGAAAATGCAGGAAAAATTGGATCGCTGACTTATATAATGCAGAAGTTTTTCCAAGCACCGCTCCAATAATCCCGAGCGACCAGGCGCCAACTGTCGACAGGAGCATGAAAATGAGCGCAATTTTCAATATTGCTTTTGCTTCTGAAGGATCTTCCTGCAAATCCCTCCAAATCCAATAGCAAAAAACATAGCTGCACAAAATATGCATCGTCGAAAACGCAATCGAAAACATCGCATAACCCTGGATTGGAAACGAAATCATCATTCCGATTACCGATACCTGCGTAATCCAGAAAAGAAGATTGTATCTGCGATGATTCGATGACAATGCGAATTTCCAAACAACCAGGGTGTAAATCATCATATAAGCCCAGCCCAGCATTGCCGTATGAGAATGTGCGTGAAGCAAATATGCATATTCCAGATCGAGATGGACTACTTGCGAAAGGCGTAGTGCCAATCCCATCAGGGCGGCAACCAAAAAATTACTAAGGCATACGATCAGCCAGGACTTGCGCATATTGCAGATTATGCCCTAAAAATAACCTGAATCCCTGACGTGCTGAAATCTTCCGGGTTTAAAATTCGGGTCGATCTGCCTAGATTTCCAAGGGTCGGCGTGTCGTTCACAAAATTCTGGACAAAATAATTACCGTTATAACCGACATTCTGCAGATAACCAACCATTTCATGGAGGTCGTTTTTTGTGATTAAATCGGAATGAATCGTTGTCCTGACTTCAAAATTTACATCATTCTTAAGTAAAATGCCAAGTGATTGTTCAAACTTCCGATACAGGTCGCTGATGGTGATCTTTTTAAATGTGCGGGGAAGCGCTTTAAAGTCGAGCGCCACATAATCTATTAGCTTGTCCTTGACAAGATTCTCGAGCAGCAGCGGCATCGAGCCATTAGTATCAACTTTCACTTCGAGACCACGGCTTTTGATTTCGCGGATGAAATTCGGAAGCCCTTGATGCAGCGTGCATTCGCCTCCGCTGAGCACCACACCGTCGAGTAAATTACCGCGACGGTCCAGAAATTTAAGCGCATCATCAAAACAAAGTTTGCCTTTGCCGTTCACAATCTCTGGATTGTAGCAGTACAAACACCGCATATTACAGCCTGCAAACCAAAAGATGCAGGCTGCCCTATCCGGATAATCCAGCATCGTAAAAGGCGTGATGCTGTATAACGGCCGTGCCATTATTTTTCTGCGAAGTGCGTGCGTTGCTTGTGTTCGCCTTTCTTGCCGATGTTGAAACTTTCAACGGGACGGTGGTAGCCCATAACGCGGGTGTAAACAAGGCATTTTGTACGTTTCCCGACGTTAATGATCAGGATTTCATTAGGATGCGTGGTTTTCATGTGGTTCTTGTTTTAGTTGATTTTCTATGATTTCATCGTCGCATTTCGGGCAGTATTCGTGTTCGCCGGTAAGATATCCGTGAATCGGGCATACGCTGAAAACTGGTGTGACGGTGATATATGGCAGTTTAAAATTCGTAAGTACTTTTCTGACGAACCGTTTGCAGGCCTCAGGCGAACTGATCTTTTCGCGCATGTAAAGATGAAGAACGGTTCCGCCGGTGTACTTGCATTGAAGGTCATCCTGAAGCAACAGCGCCTCAAACGGATCGTCGGTATGATTGACGGGAATCTGGGAGCTGTTAGTATAGTAGATGTTCTCCTCCTGTCCGGCCTGCAGGATGTCAGGATAACGCTTCTTGTCTTCCTTGGCAAAACGATAGGTCGTTCCTTCGGCCGGAGTCGCCTCAAGGTTGTACAGATTGCCCGTTTCTTCCTGGAACTGTTTCATCCGGTTACGGATATGCTCGAGAATTTCCGATGCGAATGCGATGCCACCGATACTTGTGATGTTATCTTCGTCATTTGTAAAATTGACGATCATCTCATTCATCCCGTTTACCCCGATGGTAGAGAAATGATTCCTGAAATGCGGCAAATATCGCTTCGTGTACGGGAAAAGGCCGCGATCGTACATCTCCTGGATGAAAACGCGCTTTTTCTCCAATGTCGATTTTGCGATGTCGATCAAAGCATCCAATTTCTTATACAATCCATCGCGGTCGCCTTTAAACAGGTATCCAAGCCGCGCCATATTGATCGTCACAACGCCAATGCTTCCTGTCATTTCCGCACTGCCGAAGAGTCCGTTGCCGCGTTTCAAAAGTTCTCGAAGATCGAGCTGTAATCGGCAGCACATGCTCCGGACAGCGTTTGGTTTGTAGGCTTCGGGGTTTTCAGCCTTATTTCCGTGCTCATCGGTGATATACTGGCTTCCTATAAAATTCTGGAAGTACGATGATCCGATCTTCGCCGTGTTTTCGAAAAGCAAGTCGACATTTTCGCTGTTCCAATCAAAATCTTCCGTAATGTTGACCGTCGGAATCGGAAATGTAAACGGCTGCCCGCCCGCATCGCCTTCGGTCATGATCGTGTAGTACGCTTTGTTGATCAGGTTCATTTCGGTTTGGAAATGCTCGTACCGAAGCTCTTCAAGATTCTCGACACCCCGATGGCGTGCTTCTTCAATCAATTGTTCGTCAATGATTCCCGAAAACAAATGACCGTCCTTTTTAGTCGGGATCTGATCTTTTAAATCAGACGGAACCGTCCAATCGAGCGTGATGTTCGTAAATGGAGATTGTCCCCACCGCGCCGGCACGTTTAAATTGTAAACGAATCCGCGGATCGCCTTTTCGACATCTTTGTATGAAAGCTTGTCTTTAAAAACATAAGGCGCCAGATAGGTGTCGAACGAACTGAATGCCTGCGCCCCTGCCCATTCGCTTTGCAAGATTCCGAGGAAATTGGCCATTTGGCCGAGCGCTTCACGGAAATGTGACGGCGGTTTACTTTCAACGCGTCCGCGGACACCATTAAACCCTTCATTGAGCAAAACCCTTAAACTCCAGCCGGCGCAATATCCGGTAAGGCAGTCGAGGTCGTGGATATGGATCTCGCCATTGCGGTGCGCATAACCTTCTTCCTTTGAATAAATCTTGTCAAGCCAGTAATTGGCAATGATCTTTCCTGCAGTATTGTTGACCAAACCGGCATTTGAATACGAGGTGTTCGCGTTGGCATTGATCCGCCAGTCGGTCTGACGGATATATTCCTCGATTGTCTGCGTCGAGTCGACGAAAGTCGTATCATCATTGAGTCCGCCCACATGCTCGCGCTGCAGTTTCCTCGTGTGGCGATACAGCATGAACGAACGCATGACATCGAAATAATTGTTTTCATAAAGTGTCTTTTCGATGATGTCCTGGATCTCTTCGACAGCCCATGTTTCTTTTTCTTCCAACACATCAACGACATTCGAATAAATCGAATCATCAGATTTCGAACTGACGCTTTGAAATGCCTTCGCAATCGCCTCTTCGATCTTATAACCCTCAAAAGGCCTGTAAGATCCGTTCCGTTTGATCACATACTTTTCCATAAACCTTAGTTTTGGAATTCTTTCTCCATGGCAATGGCGCGAGGGAAGAGGATGTTGTTTTCGAGGTGGATGTGCGTATGGAGATCCTGCTCGAATTCCTGAAGCATCATGAATGTCACGCGGTAAGTGCTGCATGCATCTGCGGGCGGATTGTAATTGTTGGTCAGTTCCGCGATTTCTTCGAAGCGCTCGCCTTCTGTGGTGTGCTCATCTTTCATCATCGCAACCGGATTTTCAACAGTTCCGAAATGCGGGCGCTCAAGCGGCTGGCCTTCGCGTTTTGCCTTGTCCATTTTTTTGATGAAAGGAAAGAGGATCAACTCTTCTTTTTTCATGTGCGCCGCGAGTTCTGTTGCCGATCCGTAGAACAATTCATTGATACGGAACAGTTCGGGATGGCGCTCACCGTGAACTTTGCAAAGCTTGTTCAGATACTGAAGCAATACGGGAGATTTCTCTTCAATATATCTGTGATGTTTCTTCTCGATGTAATCGATCAAAAGATCTGAAGGCCATGAAAGATAATCCGTCGCGTCGATTGCCGAGTGTGCCGCACGACTTAGTTCTTCGGTAAGTTCGGCGACTGAAACGTTTTTCTTTTCGCAGACTTCTTCAAGTGTACGATGGCCTTTGCAGCAAAAATCGATTCCGTATTTCGAAAAAACTGATGCTGTCCTGAAATCATCCGCGACGATTTCCCCGATTGTGGTTTTTGTATCTACTGTCATTTTAATTGAGTTTATTGATTATTACATTATTAATTTTTGATTGCTCGATGATCAGAGAAGCGACTGTAAGCATGTTGATGAGCTCGATCATCGTTTTGGTAATGTCTCCCGACAAATAGAATGCTCCCGCAATTTCCTCAAGTATCTTGATTTCGAATAGCGCTTTTTCATGCGCATCATCAATGTAGAATTGCGCCATCACCGATTGGAGATTCGATTTGATCTCATCAATCTTCTGCTGGTCACCGGTCCATTTGGTGTTGTCGAATTTATTTAGGTAGACTTTTGATGAAAATTCGATCCCGTCAATCGCTTCACAAACGGATTGCGATGCCTGATGTGCAAAAACAACGGCTTCCAGCAATGAATTCGATGCGAGCCTGTTGCGCCCGTGAAGTCCTGTGCGCGCACATTCGCCAATGGCGTATAATCCTGCGACCGTGGTGCGTCCGAATTTGTCAACCGAGATTCCGCCGCACTGATAATGCGCCACGGGGACGATCGGAATCAACTCGGCAAAGGGATCGATTGCTTTAGTTCTAAAATATTCTGCAATCGATTTAAAGTGTTTCTCAAACGAATTTTTATCGAGGTGCCGACAGTCAAGATACACATACTTCTTACCTGAAATCTGTATTTCCTCAATGATCGCTTTCGAAACGATGTCGCGTGTCGCGAGTTCGCCGCGAAGATCATATCGGAACACAAATCGTTTTCCCTCTTCATTGACGATATACGCACCGGAACCTCTAAGGGCTTCCGACAAAAGGAAATATGGATTCCGTCCGGGTTCATACATTGCAGTCGGGTGAAACTGGATATACTGCATGTCGCGGATCTCGGCATGGGCACGCTTCGCAATTGCGACACCGTCGCCCGTGGCAATTTCTGCGTTGGTTGTGTGCTTAAATATTTGTCCGCAGCCTCCGGTGCTCAAAACTGTCACTTTCGATCGGATGTACCTGATCCTGTTTTCATCATCCAGATAAAAGGCGCCCACGCATTCTCCGTCATTGTTGCGAAGCAGATCGATGACAAAATGATGTTCCAGAATCTTTACATTTTGAAGATTTGAGACGACATTCAGCAGTTTCTTCTCGATCTCAAAACCGGTCATGTCGCTATGATGTAGTATGCGCCGCTGTGAATGCCCGCCTTCGAGAGCAAGATCGAAATCCGACTGCCTTTTATCGAATGATACCCCAAGTTGAATTAATTCCTCGAGACGTTCGGGAGCCTGATGTACGACCATCTTTACGATCTCTTCATCACAATCTCCGCCACCCGAAATTAAAGTGTCGTTGATGTGCTGCTGAAAACTGTCATTTAATTTGTCGATGACGGTCGCAATTCCGCCCTGGGCATGCCTGGTATTCGAAGTTTCCGCTTCTGCCTTGGTCATGATCGTTATCGAAAGGTCGCTTCGCTTTTTTGCGGTTTTGATCGCGAAAGACAATCCGGCGATTCCGGTTCCGATGATCAATATGTCTGTCTTTGTCATTTTTGTAGGTTATGAAAGTTCAAGCATGCGCCGGATGGGGACCAGCGCTTTTTGACGTATGTCTTCTGATATTTTAATTTCGGGGTATCCGTTCTTCAGGCACAGATATAATTTTTGAAGCGTATTGAGCTTCATGAATGCGCATTCGCTGCACGCGCAGGTATTGTCATCAATTGCAGGTGCGGGAATCAGGGTTTTGTTCGGTAGTTCCTTCGACAATTGATGAAGGATTCCGGCTTCAGTCGCAACAATGAAGGTTTCCGCATCGCTGTTTCGGATATAGTTGCACATGCCTGAGGTCGATCCTATATAATGCGCGACTTCCAGAATGGAACTTTCCGACTCAGGATGGGCAACGATGACAGCTCCCGGATGCTGCTTATATAATGAAATCAGCTTATCGAGTGAAAACGCTTCATGGACAATGCACGATCCATCCCAAAGCACAAGATCGCGATTGGTTTCCTTTCGGAGATATTTTCCGAGGTTTCGGTCGGGGGCAAAAAGAATGGGCTGATCTTGGGGAAAAGATTCTATGATCTTCTTGGCATTCGATGAGGTGCAAACGATATCACTCATCGTTTTGATCTCGGCCGAACAATTAATATAAGTGACGACTTTATGATCGGGGTATTTATCTATCAGCGCCTGGAATTCCGTGGGCTGACAGCCATCGGCAAGCGAACATCCGGCATTCATGTCGGGAAGCAGAACAATTTTCTCCGGGGTGAGGATTTTAGCAGTCTCCGCCATGAAATGAACTCCGGCGAAAACGATCACTTCTGCATCAGTAGCGGCCGCCTTTTTTGAAAGCTCGAGGCTGTCGCCAACGAAATCAGCAATTTCCTGTATTTCAGGCTCTTGATAATAATGCGCAAGAATTACCGCATTCTTCTCCTTGCGAAGTCTTTGAATTTCTTTGACTAACTCATTTTTGTCCATGTCACCAATCATTTTCACGTTCAAACACCGGTTCAAAATCTTGATGGTAAAATTACTGCGTTCACTCCGAGACGTTTATGACCGTAATCATACGGTGCGAAAATATCGGTCAGACTTGCTCCAAAACTGCGTCCGATGCTACAGATTCTATATGTCCGGCAATCGAATCAAGATCGGTGATCGACGAGTCATTTTTGTTATTGAAAATGCCTATTCCATTAAATAGTTTGCGATAATAAGTCACGCCCTCCAACAAATTTTTCCTGAGCTTCATTAGGCCGATTGATTGCTGCCCGCCCGCTTTTTCAAACTCTTTCTCCAAATGGTTAGCGTACATAGCAAGTTCCTTGATAAAAAAATTCGGACGGCTGGTTCCGACAAGTACTGATTTTCGTCCATATATATGATCGATCATTTCCGAGAGTGAATATTGCCGCTTGAAGTAGGCAATGTTGGGCCCCGGACAGATCACAACCGATTGATCGCCTTTGATCCTGATATCGTTTTCGAGCAAAGCCGAATTTGAAAGCCCGACGCAAAGACAGGATTTTTCCAAAACTTCAGCTTCTATCCTAATCCGCATCTCGGAATCAATTGTCGTATCTGCCTCAATTTGGCGCAATTTCTTCTTTTGATACTTCCTGGAAGCCGTGCAGATTCCCTCATCGCCATATTCTTTATTCAGTGCAAGAAACTTCTTAGGACAGGAGCTGCCGGGCTTATCGTCATCGATCCGCTTTTGGCGAAGTGCATCGTGCGTCATCCCGCGAACTGTATTGAACGGAACACCAAGAGGCGACATGTTGCTGGTATAAAGATCATCTTCGCGAGCGCTTGCAAGCAGGTTGCGGGTCGCTTCATCGGCGGACGTCGCTTCAGGAACCAGGAGAAAAGGCGAACCCCATCCGACCGAATCGACGTTATAGTGATTCAAAAGAAAAGCATGTTCTTCGAAAGTTCCAACGCCACCCTGGACCGTGATCTTCAATTTCATCGGCTTGGAAGGAACCGGCAAGTTCTTTTGTGCGAGCGATTTGATCAGCAATTCATGCATCATTACCGTCAGCTCGTCTTTCTTCTCTCTAAACTCCTCGAGGATCGGACCCAAAAGATGGCCGTCTGTCGCAAATGCATGGCCACCGCAGTTCAGGCCTGACTCAATGCGAAATTCCGAGACCCACAAACCCTTTTTCGCCAGAAAGCATCCTTGGATCTGTGCCGAGCGGTAATCGCTGACTTTTATCGTGATCTTCTTTTTGAGTTCGGAATTTTTATCGGGAAAAAATTCCGGGAAACATTCAAAATAGCTGTAAAGCCGCGGATGCATACCAGCGGACAAAACTACCGACGATGAAAGAACACTGTTCGCAAATCCGCGGAGTGCGGCATGGGCATCGTTAAAAATGATTGGCAGTACACCATTTTCATCGCGGTTCTCGCGGTCGACCTTCGTCATGATATTGACATCAATGTTACCGGGATGCAGATGTCTGTCGATGTAATTTGAAATCGTGTCCTTAAAATTCTTCCCGTCCGCCAGCAATTTTTCAACCTGTGACCGGAAATCCGATCTTGTTGGAAGCATCGAAAGAAAAGCGTCGAGAACCTGTCGGTCGGACGTCAATTCTGACTTGAATGATTCAACCTTTTCGCGGACGATCTTATCCACAAGATTCAGATAGGAAGTGATTCTTTTTGCCCTGAAATCGGCAACCTTTGAGGTGATCTCATCATATGCAAAGCCGAATTTGCGGCTGTAGTAAGCATTCATTTTTTCGATCAGGTCATCGTCCATGATTGAAATGACGGATGAAATCCCAAAATGCGCAACACGGATCGGACTGTCGATCGTATACGCCAAACCCATAACGGGAATATGAAAAGAATGCAGAGAACCCTGGCCCATATCAATAATTTAAGCGTCAAAGGTTGTTCGGATTCTTCGCAGAAAAGATGATTTAAATCATAAGAAAAGATTCATAATCAAAATATGTTTGCCTCTGCTTATAATTTATTATGCAGACCAATCGGATCTATCTTGCCGTTTTTACGATCCTCGTCATTTTGTTTGGGTTCCACAACTATTCGATATATAGCGGTGGCGAAGAAAGCCACAATATGAGCGGTGAAGCCGTACACGGACAAAAACTTTGGCAGGACAATAATTGCTTTTCATGCCATCAACTATATGGGTTAGGCGGCTATCTCGGGCCTGACCTGACCAACGTATACTCCGCCGATGGAAAAGGTCCGGCTTACATTAAAGGGATGCTGAACAGCGGCGTGCTGTCGATGCCCGAATTCCGATTTTCCGAAGATGAAAAAAACGCAATCGTTGCATATTTGAAGGAAGTCGATACGACCGGATATTACCCGAACCACGATGCCGAACTGGGTTATGACGGCTGGGTTGAAATAACAAAAAAGAATGAATAAGACTTCTCTGATATTCCTGTCGGCCGGACTGATCGCGCTGATGATCGGAATGCTTTTCGGCGTCCTTGCGGGCGTGCAGTATATTTTGCCTGACTTCATTAAGGAGTCGGTTCCTTTTAGTAATCTGCGGCCGTTCCATGTAACGAGCGTCATTTCGTGGATCATTCTTGCAGCGGTCGGAGGCGTATATTACTACATTTCAAAAGCGAATAAAAATCCGATCTCAAACTGGATTCCGAAACTTCACGTTGCGCTTTTTATAATTACCGGATTACTGATCTATTACAGTTATTTCACGAAAAAATTTGGCGGCAAGGAGTATCTGGAATTTCCACCATATCTGATCCTTCCCATAATTTTCGGCTGGATATTGTTTGGAATGACGTACTTCAGGAAAATGAGGCGAACACGATCGTGGCCTGTTTACTATTGGATGTGGGCGACCGGAATCGTGATGATGATCTACCATTTATCCGAAGCTTATCTATGGCTCAACCCTGAAATCGGAAATAACTTCATCAAAGCGCTGACGATTCAGTGGAAAGCCGGCGGATCATTCGTTGGCGCATGGAACATGCTTGTATACGGTACTGCGATTTACCTGATGTCGAAAATTAGTGGGAATGACTCGATCGGCAGGAACAAGCTCTCGTTTTTCTTTTATTTCCTCGGGCTGACAAACCTGATGTTCGGCTGGGCGCACCATATTTACATTGTCCCGACAGCGCCTTGGATACGGGCCGTGTCGTACGCCATCAGCATGACCGAATGGATCATCCTGTTCCATATGATCTATCAATGGCGGAATCAATTGCCACAATCTGCGAAATACAAATACCTGATGCCATCCAAGTTCCTGGCAGCGACCGACTTTTGGATTTTCCTCAATCTGATTCTCGCGCTGTTGTTTTCAATTCCCGCCATCAACTTCTTCACACACGGCACGCATATTACCGTGGCGCATTCGATGGGGACGACAATAGGCATCAACACAACCATTCTTCTAGCCTCGCTTTTGTACATTGCGAAGGATGTTGAACCCAAATTTGATTATCGCAGAATCAATCCTGGATTTAAAATCTTTAATTTCTCACTGTTCTTTTTCTGGCTGAGCCTGCTGGCGGCAGGAATCCGAAAAAGCATCTGGATGTATTTTACCAGCGGAGTTACGTTTCGTGAATTGCAATCCGGCCAGCATTGGATCTACGTCTCGTTTCTGATATTCGGCATTGGGATCTTTGTTGGAATCTCAATGATCGCGGTACCGTTGCTTTCCACATTCATCCGTGCATATTTTATGCGAGAGCCCAAACCTCAACATATCGTTCCGGTCAAAAATTCCGTTTCAAAAATCACAGAGGAAGTTGTCGAAATCTAATTCTGAATGATGAGATTTAAATAAACATTCCTTCCTTTTCGCGGAATATTGTTCCAGTCGCCAAATGTGGAATATCGCGCATCAAGCAGGTTTTCCACACCCGCTTTTGAATAAAATTTGAACTTTCCTAAAGCAAATCGATAACCCGCATTTAGATTAACGATCGCATACGCCGGCGTTTCATCTTCACCATACTCCGCTGCGAACCGCGATTGGTTTCCATTTCCCTGCACAAAAAATTCCGATGTAAATCGTTTTTTAATAAACGTGAATCCCGTCGAATATGAAATCGGGCTCATAAATGGCAGTTCGTTTCCATCATTGTCGGCACCGAAATTATATCCTATTTGATTCTTCCAGCGAAATCCCGAGGCCAGTTCAATTTCAAAATTCCCGCTGATGTTGACGATATCCGCAAAGGGAATCGGCTGATAAATCTTTACACCCGCAGCGCCGATAGTCATTGGAAGAAGTGCCGGATCCGGTTTGCCAATAACGTAATCCGTTATGTGGAAGCAGGCGGCTGTTAATTTTGCGGACAGTTTCTTTTCGGTATATCCGATCGATGCTTGTGCCTCAATCGATTTCTCATTGGGCATATTTGGATTTCCGACATAATCGTGATTGTCGAAACTGTTGAACAGGTAGAATCCGTAGCCTTCGGAAACCGACGGCGCACGTTCCCCGTAACCAAGTCCGACATTGAATTCGACGTTCTGCTTGAATGAATATGATGCTGCTAAACTCTTTAGTAACCGCCGATTCTGATCCGCCATAGCAGGATAAAAGATCCGCAGGCTTTCGAGGCCGAAATCGGATGCAACGAAATTAGAATGATAACCCAGGCTTCCTGAAACTTTCAGCACGGAATGACAATTGAATTCGTAATTATCCTCTGCAAAAAATCCTGTGTAGAATGTCCGCACATCGGGCCACGTTCGCATGAACATCGGATTCTCATTGGGATCTTCGGGGTACATCGTCATTTCGGCATTCGAAATATTGTAGAATGAATTCAGGTTCAGCTTAAGCTGATGCTTCTGAATATTTCCCGCCACGGAAGAATAACCTCCAAAAGTTTTTGTCCATCCGGGCATATCCATATGGATCGGAACATCAGGACGCTGCGTGTCATCCATGACGTGCGTGACGGCATTGTAATAAATTTTCGATTCCCAGTTCCTGATCCATTTTTCAACTGGCCTTACCTCATATCGTAGCGATGTGATCAGCGCCTCAGCAAGAGAAACATCCATTGGAAGCGCCGGATAACCGACGTCACTCGCTTTATCGTAGATGACAGAACCTTCGACGATATTATTCTTACCTGCAACTAATCCCGCAGTTCCGGAAATATTGAATTTTGAAAACTGTGAATGCAGGATTTCCTGACCGTTGCCGGCTTCGTAATTGTCGGCGTCGCGATACATAAAATCGGTGTCAACAAAAAACGTTTTTGCCGAATAATTGATCGCCGAACCCAGGATTTTCTGTCTGTCATTTGATTCGAATCCTGTATTGATGGAAGTCTT
>CBDUBP010000054.1:0-12197 GCA_965365415.1 uncultured bacterium
CAGGCTCATCGAAAAACCCGGAGTCAGATACTTCATATAATGCCAGTATCCTTCCGGCATATATAGCATTTCACCATGTTTGAGGTTCGCGATCAAACCTTTCGCATGTTGGAGTGCAGGCCATTTTTCAAAATCCGGATTGTCAAAGTCAATATCTTCCCTCGATATAAGCGCGTGTGGAACCTTGTACAAAAATTTCGTCTGATCGGGTGCAAACAATACACACTGCTTCAGTCCGTGGAAATGAAAATGCAGGATGTTCGAATAGTCAATGTCGAAATGCATGAACACCCTTGAATTGGCTCCGCCGAAAAACAACATTGGCAATTGCTTTACGAGGTTTAGTCCTATGTCAGGCCATTTGAAATCCTCATTTAAAGCAGGCACTTCCTTCATCAAATTATAAAGGAAAATCCTGTAATTCGTGGGCTCGCGCAGTAGAAGGTCGATGTAATCCGACATCTTCATCTTTGCATGTGCCTCATTGAAACCATCTTTATATGAAACCGGACGGTCATCATAAAGCGGCACAACCTTTTCTCCGGCAATCTCCCTGATGTATTCAAGTTTCCATTTATGGTAAGCCGGCCAATCTTCAGTGAGCCGTTCAATGACGAGCGGCTTTTGTTTTCGGACGTAATTTTTGTAAAAATCTTCCTTGGAAATTGTGGATACGCGTTCGATCTGGGTCAGTTGTAATGCCATCTCTAAAACTTTTTAAGCATTACAGGCAAAAATTAATGGCCTGCAATCGACGCAAAATTAAAAATTTTTACTGTGCGTTTGCGGCCAGTCGCGTTCCGAATTATTTCTCGTTTGCCAGGGCGTAATACATTTCGTTTGGATCGTAGTCGAAATCGAAGTCAAACTCTTCTACTTCTGCGTCGCTGTTGTTGATGCTGATGATGTTATTCAGATCTGCATCATCCTGATGATTCAGTGGCCGTAAAAATTTGTAAGTTTTCATGGATTAAGTGTTTAGGTTCGATTACAAATTTCCACGAAAAGCTTAAGCGAAATCTTACATAACTTTTAGGGATTGTTATATAATTAATAATTAAGAATTAAGAATTAAGAATTAAGAATTAAGATGTAAGCTGAAGATTTAAGGTTTATCATTCAAAATCGAAAATCGAAAATCCAAAATTCAAAACTTTCCCGATAAGAGAGATCCGCCAATCGGGGCTTTCGCCTCGATGCCGAGCTTTTTCATCATTTCATACGTGGTACAAACGGCGGCTGAAGTTACCGGGATGCCGATTTCCCTTTCAATCAGATCGATTGCCTCAAGCGATGGCATTTGAACACAGCAGGACGCCACGAGAACATCCACGTCGGAGAGGTCAAGTCTTTTGTAAATCTCAAGCACGTTCATCGGATCCTGTGCTGCAACCTCAAGATTATCCGGTATTTCAAGTGCGATTGAACCTTTGACCTCAAATCCCTGATGTTCTATGTAATCAACGACCATATCCGTAAGCGGGCGCATATACGGCGTGATCAACGCAACTTTTTTTGCCCCGAGTGCCTTTAGGCCTGTGATCAAGGCGCCTGCACTGGTAACGATCGGTGTGGGAAAACCGTTCTCTGATGTTTCCTGATAAAGATTAGATTCGGAAACGCAATGGTAACCGCGTCCCATGCTCATAATCGCAACAAGACATGCATATCCCATCACGTCGACATGCGCGTCCGACAATTCCTGTGCACATTTGAGGCTCATCGCATCCATTGCTTCGAGTTCCTCCTTGGTGACTTTCTTCATCCGCATCCTGCTCGAATGAAAGGTGAAGCGCTCCGGCAAAATGGTTTCCCTCGCCCGGAAAATTGCGGGTATTTCGGTTTCCATCGTAACGTTTGAGGATGGAACTATCTGGCCAATTCTATATTTCTTCATTATTTATTTAATTGTCAAGTATGACTTTTCAATTGTCAATTCTTTAATTGTATTCACGATCGTTCCGATTCCATCTACGGTCGCTTCAACAACATCACCGTCCCACATCCACTCCTGTGGGTTTCGGCCGGCGCCCACACCGGCCGGAGTTCCGGTTGCGATGATATCGCCGGGCTCAAGAGTGAAAACGGTACTAAGATCTTCAATCAAATCGTTGATGTTAAACAACATGAATTTGGTATTCGAGCGCTGTTTCTCGACGCCGTTCAATGTCAGCCATAGATTTAGATTATGCGGATCTGGAATTTCGTCTTTTGTTACGATGCACGGACCCATAGGCGCAAATGTATCCTGGCCTTTTGATACGATCCATTGTCCGGATCGCCGGCAGTCTCGCGCACTGATGTCGTTTATGACGGTATATCCGAAAACGTAATCCATCGCATCTTCCTTTTTGACATACTTGCCTCGCTTGCCAATGATGACAGCCAGTTCAACTTCCCAATCAAGCTGCTGGGTAAGTTTGGGATTGTGGATGATATTTTCGCCGGTTCCAACGACGGCAGTAGGAGGTTTGGAAAAAATGATCGGCTGCTGCGGAAGTTCATTCGATGTATCCAGCGAACGTGCGCTTTCGGCAACGTGTTCGGTATAGTTAAGTCCGATTCCAATGATGTTTTTTCGCGGACGCGGAATAGGAGCGAGGAGTTTTGCATTTTCGAGAGGTACTGAAATTTGCGCAATTTCAGATGAATGTGTTGCAATCGACTCGGATATCTTATGCACCATCGCCATCCCGAAGTCGATCAGATCGAGCATCGTGACAGGAAAATCCATTCCGGCAATAGCTCCGAGCTGCCTGACATCTATTATTTTATCGTTTTGGAGTACGCCGAGTTTTGGTAGGGAATTGTTATGGGTGTAAGTGACAAGTTTCATGGAGCGATGTGAATTTTAAATTTGAATATTGGATTTTAAATGAAGGAGAAAGCCTAGCCCCGATAGCAGCGGAAATCCTTTTGAGCCAGCGGCGAAAAAGATTGCAGCGAATAGCGGGTTCATGCTTCTAATCGACGATCAGCTGATGGCCATTGTTTTCGTCATAAATTTTCTCCTGATAGAGTCCGAGTTTCTCAATAACCGGCAAATCATGAAATGAAAACAAACACGCATCCTCGGTTTCGGATAAATTGACGTGTTCGTGCCACATCCACGACGGAATGCAGAAAATATCGCGCTCCTTCCAATCGAACCGTTTGCCGTTTATGACTGTATACCCGTGGCCTTTTGCGCACTGGAAAATGAAAGATCCCGTGTGTTTGTGGGCCTTCGTGTGCTGGCCCGGACGAAGCAATTGCATCGATGCGCCCATTGTTTGCATGACGTGCCCGCCATCTTTGGGGTTCGTGTAATGCATGATGATGCCATCGTAAGGCGAACCCTCGCTGACATGCGATGCTTCAAGCAACGCCGGATAAACGCTCTTCCATTCGTATTTGAACAACGGCGAATAAGGCTTGTCCCAATTTTCATATGTCGCACGCAATCCTGCGGCGCCAAAGGTATTTGGTGAAAAATTAACGGGTTTCTCGAGCGGCTGCTTTCCATCAAAAACCGCATAGTCATTCGCTTCAAGAGCATTGACAAGCGGAATGTCGAGGCCATCCTGCCAGATGCACATTTTTCCATCCTCTGCAACACCGTGCTCGTGCCAGGTTGAATTTGGCGTAATGACGAAATCGTTGACTTCAAAAGTGATCTTATTGCCGTCGACGACTGTATAGCCGCCCTGGCCTTCCATGATGAAACGCAGTGCCGAAGCTTTGTGGCGGTGCGCCGAGGTGCTTTCCCCTGGGCGTGTGACCTGGATCCCGGTGTAGAGCCATCCAACGGCTGCGCTCACATCTCTCCGTTTATCGTTTACAAGATATACAACACGTCGGCCCGCCTGTTCCGGTGTAACGAGTTCAGATGATTTAATGACCAGGTCGCGCAGATCATCGTATTTCCATAACATAGGAACTGAAGAAGGACGCGGTTCCCATGGTTCGATATCGTTTGCGACCGTCCAGAGGGCGCCGGCGCCAAGTTTTGAAAGCTCATCGTAATAAGCTTCGAGTTCCGGAGTGTCTTTTACACGTGCGCGGCCTATGACGTCGTCGCTGTATTTTCCTTCCATGGCTGGGATTTTAGATTCTGGATTTTAGATTTTAGATTTTTGGAATTCTTCGTGATCATCGATGAATGTAACTTTCCTGGTTGGGGCGGTATTGACCCGCAGATCGAAAATATCAAAGCGATTATAATGTCCGAGGATGTCGTGCATCTGCTTGGGCTGAATGCATTTTGCAAGGTCGATCTCAGCATAAACGATTCCTTCATCATCAATTAAAGGACTGCCGATGACGGCGCCATTCGGACCGATGAAGCCGGAAAAAGCTGAGTTTGTCCTGGTGAGCAACTGTTCCGCGTCCGGGACATCATCTTTCATGATGTCGATGATCTCCTTTGAAATCGTTGAGCATGAAACTATCGTAAACAATTTCCCTTCGAACGAATGCGCCGCGGCGCGGATCTTTATCGCTTCGGCCATGTTGTAATCGGGTGGCGCCACAGGCAGTGAAATGTAATTTGCGATGTGGATCAGTTCACCTTGCGACAAAAGCGTAAAACGGGCTAGCGTATTGGTGTTTTCGCCACAAGCGAGCGTTCCGATCGGGCCGATTTGGGTGTCGTACACTTTTAATGAGGAACCATCGCCGGATGTCCATGTGAGTTTCTCCGCCCATGTCGGAACGAGTTTTCTATGCTTTCCGATGATTTTTCCGGAATTGTCAATAATCAGATTCGTATTGTAGATCTCTCCATAGCTATTCCCGCGTTCGTTCATTCCGATGACGATGTGGATGTCGTTCTTTTTTGCGGCCTCCAGGATTCGCTGAATTTCCGGCCCATCGGCGGTTACCGAATTGCGGTAAAGCTGTTCATACCACTTGCTTCCCTGCACAGGCGTCATGATCCAGTTCCAGTAAGGATATCCGCTGATGAAAACTTCGGGGAAAGCAATGAGTTTTGCTCCGTTCGATGCGGCCTCTTCAATGAATGAGATCGCTTTATCGATGGTTTTTTCGACATCCAGGAAAACCGGTGATGTTTGTACGGCTGCGGCTTTGAACTTTGGAAAATCCATGTGGGGATTTGTGATTTAAGAATTAAGAATCAAGATTTAAGATTGGTAGAATTCAAATTTAGGGAATATTGACACGTGGCTGACCTCACTCTCGAAATTCACGTGGTTGCCATGAATAAATCCAAAAAATCTCAAATCAGATACTTTTCGATCATCGCACGGGTTTCCGCGGAAAATGCTTCGGCTTTTAGCTGGTCGGTTCCTTTGTTCAGTGCGACATTGACTAGCGTAACTTCACCTTCAAGAACGGTATCGCCATTTTCCGTAAACCTGAATCCACAGGTCACGGAAGCGCCTCCGAGTTTGGTCACCCATAGTGATTTTGTTATGACATCGCCGATGCGGGCGGCTTTTTTAAACTGGACTTTCAGATCGACCGTCGGGATGCCATTAGTTTCGTGGATCTTTGAAAAAGGACGATCAAGCGCTTCTTCGAACCAGTCTTCAACAAGGTCGTTGAGCATTTCCAAAAATCGCGGATAGAAAACGATGCCTGCGTAATCAACGTGTTTAAAGCGTATTTTTTCTTGTTTGGTGAACATTATTGCTTGATGAATTTTGAGCGACGGATCTTTTCCCGCTCATGTATTTCTATGAAATAGACTCCGGATGAAAGCTTTTCGACATTTATTATTGATTGAAATGCCTGATCATAAACGACTTGACCTGAAACCGAGACAATTCTGGTAGTTAAAGCTTGCGCGTTTTCGGAAATGTGCAGATTGAGCGTCGTGCGGACCGGATTCGGATGAACCGTTAAACCCTGCAGAACAAATTCGGAGTCCGACAGCACCTCGGAACTTAGTTTTACTATCCAGCCTTCATTGTTTCCGTGCAAATTTGAAACATCGCCATTCAATGAAGCTGTATATCCCGTCAAAAGAAACTCGTCGGGGCCGATGAGAACCACATTTGAAATTTCGTCAAGAAATGAACCACCAAAAGAATGCTGGTCGATCAGATCGCCGGACGGATCGATCAACAACAGCCAGAAATCACCATGACCGTGATTTCCGGTTACATCGCCGTTTGTTGAATTTGATGTAACGCCAACGACGAAACGGCCATCAGGCAATTCTTTAATTATATCTCCAGGATAATCATTCTGGGCATGATCAAAACCGGTTCCACCGAAATTCCGCTGCCATTTAATATCTCCATCGGATTCGAGTTTGACAATCCAAGTATCCACTTCGCCATGATTTCCGGTCAGATCACCATCCGAAGATTCAGCACCTGCGACCATGATATATCCGCCGTCCGAAGTTTCAATGATGTTGCCTCCGAGTTCATATGCGGATCCGCCATATGTTTGTTGCCATTGCAAAACCCCATTTTCGGCGATTTTCACTATCCAGCAATCGCGAAAACCATTGCTTGAAGAAACGTCGCCATCATCCGATCCGAGCGTCGCGCCATGAAAGACATATCCGCCATCAGGCGCCGCAATGATCGTGATTCCCTGATCGACTCCGGTTCCACCATAAGTTTTTTGCCAAAGCAAATTGCCGGAAGAATTTACGCGCATGATCCAAACATCGTGAAGTCCATGGTTTCCGGTAACATCGCCGTCATTTGATTCAGTGGTCCCGATGACCAGAAAATCGCCGTTATCTGCAACAACCAAATCCCCTGAAACATCCCTGTTGGATCCTCCAAAGCATTTTTGCCATTGCAGATCGCCGGTCGAATTGATCTTGAACAGCCAAATATCCGTCAATCCGTGATTACCGGAAATATCAAAATCATTTGAACCGGTATGGCCCAGAATGATGTAACCGCCATCCAGAGTTTTTTTGATTGCGCGCATGCCTTCGCCGGCCGAGCCGCCATAGGTGCGATTCCATTGGATAGTGCCGTCGGCGGTTATTTTCACGACCCACGCATCGGTAATACCCATATTCGGTGATGTAAGATCTCCATCGGACGATCGCGCGTGCCCGACAACAATATATCCTCCGTCATCGGTTTTGATCGTTTGCACCATCGAATCGGCGCCGGATCCACCGTAGGATTTCGACCACTGAATTGGTGGAATTTGTGCGAAGCATGTCGCCACACAAAAAATCGCACAAAGTAAATGTGTCTTCATATTATTTGAGTTTAAATCGTTGAATCTTTCCTGTCTCCGTCTTTGGCAAACTTTCCATGAACCTGATCACCCGCGGATACTTATATGGCGCCGCATTCTCCTTAAACCATTCCTGCATTGATTTCGCCAGCTCGTCACATGCCTTGGAATGATCCTTTAAAATGATATTCGCGCAAACCAGCATTCCGCGTTCCTCATCGGGCAATCCTACGACCGCACATTCGGAAACTTCGGGGTGGAGAAGGAGCACGCTTTCAACTTCGACGGCTCCTATATTATAACCCGACGAAATGATCATGTCGTCGCCGCGCGCTATGAAACAGAAATATCCATCGTCGTCCATCGTGTAAACGTCGCCTGTAATATTCCAGCCATTTTCAACATATTCCTTTTGTTTGTCTTCGCGCGCCAGGTATTTACAGCCTGTGATTCCGCGTACTGCCAAACGGCCCGGCGTATTTAGCGGAACTTCCGTGCCGTCGACATCGACAACCTTTGCCTCATAACCGGAGACGGGCTTTCCGGTCGAACCTTTTTTCATAAATTCATCGTTGTTCGAAATGAAGATGTGAAGCATTTCGGTCGACCCGATGCCATCGATAATCCGTAATCCGGTAGCGTCATTCCAATCCTGCCAGACTTTAGCAGGCAATGTCTCTCCTGCAGAAACGCATTTGCGAAGTGAACTGATATTGAACTGGCCGACTTTCGTGGTAATGACTCTCCACGCAGTCGGCGCGGTAAAGCAGATCGTAATCTTAAAATCGGCGATTGCTTTTAAAAGCAGTTCCGGTGACGGTTTTTCGATTAGAAAGGTCGACGCGCCATAATAAAATGGAAATAAAACCAGTCCGCCCAGACCGAAGGTAAATCCCAGCGGTGGGCTTCCCGCAAATATATCGGACGGAACGGGCTGCAGCGCATACTTTGGAAAAGCTTCGCAGATGGCCAATACGTCGCGATGATAATGCGCGGTCATTTTTGGTTTTCCGGTAGTTCCGGAAGTAAATCCGATCAGGCAAACCTGTTCTGCAGATGAATCGTAATTCCTGAAATCGGTCGGTTTGTTATGCATCAACACCTCGAGCTTTGAAATGCCGGATCCTATGCCGTCAAACGTAATGTACTGCTTCAAGAACGGAGATTGTACCTGAGCCAGCTCTTCCTCGAGTCGATAATCGCAAAGCGCCATTGAGATTTCGGCACATTCGATCATGGTCGACAGTTCCTTTTCGCGCAAAAGCGGCATCGTTGCCACAACGACTCCGCCCGCTTTAATGACGGCAAACCAGCAAGCCACCATCATTGGATTGTTGGCGGAACGGATCAGGACGCGGTTACCGGTTTTTAACCCAAGGTCATCCGTCAGTACGTGAGCTATCTGATTCGACTTTTCATAAAGCTCGCGATAGGTCCATGTGAGTTCAAAAGTGCGGATTGCCACAGCTTCACCGTTTCCGCTCTCAATATGATGATCGAGCAGTCGGTAAGCGCAGTTAAGATCCTCGGCAAAGTGAAATGGCGGTTTGTCCAAAAACAGATAGTCGGGCTGCAGTTCTTTTGTCGGCAGATTGTCGTGCGAAAAATTGTCTTCGTAACGTTTCATCGTAGTTTCTTTTGGCTTGAATTATGGCTTTCAGGTTTCAGTGCTTTTTTCATCGCTTCTTTCTCACGGCGTTCGGCCGCTTTTACAGGATAAAGATGCGAAATTCCGGGCTGATACGGTTCGGGAATATCCGATGCCTGATAATTTTCATAAGCCTGGGCATTTCTCACAAAACCCGGGTCGAGCAGCAATGGCCGCCCAAGTGCTACGATATCGGCACGCCCGTTCAGGATGACGGTATTGATCTGATCGATGTCCTGGATCGATCCCGAGGTGATTGTCGGAACGCCACAGGTATTTCGGACCAGATCTGAAAATGGCGTCTGCCACATTCTCCCTGGCTCAGGTTTTTCATTTGAAACGGTTCCACCTGTAGTTACGTTGATGATATCGGCGCCTGCTTTCTTAAATTGATCGGCACAATAAGTCACGTCGCTTTCCGTGATTCCGCCCGTTGCCCAATCCGATGCAGAAATCGACACCGAAATTGGGAGTTCGCAAATTTTTCTTATTTCCTGAAGCACACGAAGAGGAAATTTGATCCTGTTTGCGACATCACCGCCGAATTCATCCTGACGTTGGTTGGATAACGGCGACAAAAAAGACGCAAGCAAACTGCCATCGTTCATCTGGATCTCGATCATGTCGAATCCTGCCGTCACTGAATTTTTCATTGACCGTATAAATGAATCGACCAGTTCATCCATTTGCAAAACATTGATCTCATCAGAATAATCTGATCCCAATGCAATTTCCGAAGCCGCAAGTTTTTCATTTGTGATGGATTTTCTGCCGGCGTGTCCGATATTGGCCGCGATCCTGCATTCACTGTTTCGGTGGATGAAATCAATTGTTCTTTTCCAGGCAATGATTTGTTCGTCGGTTACGATCATCGGACAGCCATGCGTCAGCTTTCCATTGTCGTTAACGGCGATCATTTCGGTGATGATCAGTCCGACTCCGCCTATTGCGCGGCTTCCGTAATGCATCAGATGCCAATCCGACACGACTCCGTCGCAAGCCATATTTTGCGGCATTGGCGCCATCGCAATCCGGTTGTTAATGGTCAATCCACCAAGCGAAAGCGGTGAAAATGCCGCCGGTGTATCTCGTTGATTTTGATTTGCGTGATTAAATTCCGCCAATACCTTTTGCGTAAACGATTTGTCTCGCAGCGCAAGATTTTCATAGGTTACTTTCTTTGCACGTGTCATCACGCCAAACGCAAATTGCATAAATGGATGTTTGACATGCCTGTCGATGTGCTCAAACCAATCAAGCGATACGCGTGCGGCATGCTGGATCATTTCAACACGCGAACGGCGAAGTTTTTCATACATCTTGAATGCCGCTTCGACATCATTTTGATTTGCTGCAACGGAATCGGCAAGTGCAATTGCACATTCCATCGCGAGTTTTGTTCCGGAGCCAATAGAGTAGTGCGCCGTAGCTTTCGCATCACCTAAAAGAACGATATTTCCAACAGACCATCTTTCATTTGTAATCGTCGGGAATTGCCGCCAATGGGATTTGTTTGAAATAAGAGGATGCCCGTCGAGTTCTTCTTTAAAAATTTCCGAAATTCTCGCAATGGTATCTTCTTCGTTGAAAGTTTCAAATCCGCAATTTTCCCATGTTTCGGGGGTGCATTCAAAAATCCACGTACTTCGGCCTTCTTCATATTGGTACGTGTGCGCAACGATAGTCCCATTTGGCGTTTCCCTGAAAAAATACGCAAATGCATCGAGCGGTTTTGTCGATCCCATCCATACAAACTTATTCCGCTGCAAAACGGTTTTTGTACCGAACTCGCCGGATTTCGATTCGCGGATAAAGCTGTTGATGCCATCGGAGGCGACGATGATATCGCTTTCGCCGAATTGTGAAAGATCGTCGACGCGGGTTTCAAAATGCAAATTGACGCCTTCCTCGCGGCATCTTTGCTGAAGCAACTGAAGCAGTGTTTTCCGTGAACACCCGCAAAACCCGTTTCCGGTGATCCGGACAGTTTCGCCATTTCGAACAACGTCGAGATCATCCCAATAAGCGAAAGTTCGCCGGATAAGTTCATACGATTGAGGATCGCGCGTCAGAAATTCCGACAAGGTCTCGTCTGAAAAAACGACACCAAAGCCAAATGCGTCATCGGACCTGTTGCGCTCGTAAAGATCGATCGTGCAATCGGGTACAGCTTTTTTTAAAAGTATCGAGAAGGAAAGTCCACCCGGACCGCCGCCGATTACAGTGATTTTCATATTATAAGGACGGAAGCTCCATATGGGCTGCCATTAAATTTAACTTCTTTTGATTGAAAAAATATTTCCCAATGTCGTGTAATTCGATCCTGCAAGCCTTGCCACCGGACGATATTTTTCCATATCGATCCTAAAATTATCGATCAGGATCTCGTCGGCGAAATGGAACATGATGATCTTTCCGACCATCATCACGGCGCCTCCTTTCGTATGGTTTTGCAATTCATAATGATGAACCAATTTGCATTCAAAATTAACTTTGCTCTCTGCAACCCGCGGCGGTTTAACGAGCAAAGACGGAACAGGTGTCAGGCCTGCCAATTCAAATTCATCGATTTCGGGCGCAACCTGCTGCGAGGTGAGGTTCATCTTTTCGACTACATCCTCAGTAACCATGTTAACGACGAATTCGCCACCAGCCATTACATTATTGAGCGTATCCTTATTGCCGCCGCCGGTCCTGACAGTCGAGAACATGATGTGCGGCGGATCATCACCAATGATGTTGAAATAGGAAAATGGTGCGAGGTTGAGTATCCCATCCGGACTCATTGACGAAATCCATCCGATTGGCCGTGGAATTACAGAACCTGTAAGGAGTTTATATGCGTCGGAATGCCCGATTTCGTCGGGATTGAAATGCATGCTTGGTTGTTTTCACAAATAAAGTGAATTTGCGCCAAAGCTCCAAAGCGGCAGGAAGCCAAAGCAAGATGTAGGTAAAAATCATAAATTATTGCAGATTGGCGAGCTTTGATGCTTTGTATCTTAGGATTTTTGGAGCTTTCAGATATTTTTCTATTTTTATCCAAATCCCTACACATGCAGAATTCTACAAAAGGAATTTGGAAAGTCATCTCAGCCTCCTCGATGGGCACTTTGATAGAATGGTACGATTTCTACATTTTTGGCAGCCTCGCCGTCGTCATCTCAACAAAATTTTTTCCTGCCGACAATCCGACCGCTGCATTTTTGTCGACGTTGGCAACATTCGCCGCCGGATTTGTCGTCCGTCCGTTTGGAGCGCTATTCTTCGGGCGGCTGGGCGACATGATAGGGCGAAAATACACTTTCATGGTGACACTGCTCTTGATGGGCGGCGCGACATTTCAGATCGGCTGTGTGCCGGATTTTGAAACGATCGGCTATCTCGCACC
>CBDUBP010000055.1:0-12184 GCA_965365415.1 uncultured bacterium
GTTTGATGTTCGGATCAATATAAGTAACCTGCCCGGTCATGAAATCTTCAGCCGTCAAAATCAGTCGTTGTAATTAAAGTAAATCAAAAGAACGATGCCCACGACGATCCGGTAATAACCCCACGGCCTGAACCCGTATTTTTTGATCAGTCCGATAAACAGTTTGATCGCAATCATGGCTACAACGAAAGCGACAATGTTTCCGATGATGAACATCTTCATGTTATCGGGCGAATTGAAAAGCATTTCGTAGCCTTTCAAATGTGTCGTGCTGTAGGTTTTTAGAAATATCGAATAGACGCTTACCGCAAGCATCGTTGGAACTGCAAGAAAAAATGAGAATTCGGCGGCGGTTTCACGTGTCAATCCCTGCTGCATCCCGCCGATGATCGATGCGGCAGAACGGCTTGTTCCGGGCATCATCGCAAGGCATTGCCAGAATCCGATAACGAAAGCTTTTTTAAAGCTGATCTCTTCCTCGGACTTTACGGTCGGATTTTTAAAAAAATCGTCGATGAATAGAAGAAAGATACCGCCGATTATCAATACGATCGCTATCGGCAAAGGTTTGCCGAGAACCGCATCGATCATATCATCGAAAATTTTTCCCAGGATCAGCGCCGGAATAACCGCAACGGCAAGTTTGAGATAAAAGTTGAGCCTTGTGAAATCAAAGAATTTCTTCCAATACAGGACCACGACCGCGAGGATGGCGCCAAGCTGGATAGAAACCTGGAAAAGCTTTACGAAATCATGATCCTGGATCCCGAAATACGAGCTTGCGAAAATCATGTGTGCCGTTGATGAAACGGGAAGATATTCCGTAAGCCCTTCGATGATCGCAATGAGGATTGCCTGGAGTGTGTTCATAGATGAAAGATCGCTTCGCTGTTAGAGGTTAGTCCGCTTCGCTGATAGATTGTTAGATCGCTGCGCTTTTAGATTATTAGAAAAAAGATGATTTATGTAATCTAACAATCTACTTCCTCGGTTTCCTCAATATCGAATAGATCGTGATCCCGAAACCTATTAATACCACGGTGGGTGCGAGCCTGATCCTGCGGAAATTAAAAATCTCTTCGTTAAAGACATTTGGATCGTCACTTCCGCCGCCCGCCATGAGGATGAAACCTATGGCAATGACCACAAGTCCGATCAGCAAAAATTTGTAATTGTCGCGCCCAAACAGGAATTCCTGTTTTTGTTCATTGCGCATTTCGTCTTTTGCCATAATCTTAGTATAAATCGTCGGTGCGAAGGTTCAAAAATCTTTGTGTCGCGATGAAGGTGCTGATCCACGAAATCAGGATGCCTGCGAGTAGCACACCGAGCAACACCGCGCCGACAAGGATTTGATCGTCTATGATTCCGAGGTTCGGATAATTGCTTTCAACATAATATAAAACGCCCAATAGAGCCAAAATTGCAAGCACGGCGCCAATGATGCCCAGCCTGATACTTCTCCAGATGAATGGTTTGCGAATAAACGATTTTGTCGCGCCAACCATCTGCATCGTTTTGATGATGAAGCGATTTGAATGGATCGACAATCTCATTGAGCTGTTGATCAGAAGTACGGCGATCAGTGCGAGAAATCCACTGACGCCAAGTATCCAGATACTGATCTTATTAATGTTGTCGTTGACGAGCGTCACAAGCTGCTTGTCGTAAACGATATCCGAAATCATCGCATTTTGGCGAAGGCGGCGTTCAATTTTTGCGATGCTGTCGTTCACGACATAATCCGCTTTGAGGTAAACGTCAAATGAGTTCTGCAGTGGGTTCATGCCAAGAAACTCCATAAAATCCTCGCCAATGACCTCACGATGTTGCTTTGCAGCGACTTCCTTAGGCACATATCTGTACTTGCGTGCGAAACCTGCGTTTTTAAGTTCGGCTTCAAATGCCTGCAAAGTCGAATCCTTCGCCTCGTTTTTGAAGAATACGGTCATCGCGATCTCTTCTTTGAAATCGTCGCTGAGTTTTTTGGAATTGATCACAAAAAGCCCAAGAATTCCAAGTAAAAACAATACAAGGAAAATACTCAAAACAACCGAAAAATAAGATGAAATCAGCCTGCGCCGTTGGAACCTGTCGAACTTTGATAGCATGTCGGAGAATTAATTCGTCAAAAATAATAAACTATTGTTTGGCGGAGTAGATAAATAGCCACAAAGTGACAAAGCTACAAAGAGACAGAGTTTTTACCGCCGAAAATTGTAAAAGTATTGATCCACTAAACAGCTTTGTCACTTTGTTACTTTGCCACTTTGTCACTTCCAAGCCTTTATTCTTACCTTTGAACCTTTTCAATCCAACATGAAATACCATCCAAACGAAATCGAAGCGCGCTGGCAGAAATATTGGGCCGACAACAGCACTTTTGCCGCTGAGAACCATTCCGACAAACCTAAATATTATGTACTCGACATGTTCCCTTATCCCTCGGGTGCGGGATTGCATGTGGGTCATCCGCTGGGATATATCGCATCCGACATTTATTCGCGATACAAACGCCACAAAGGCTTTAACGTGCTCCATCCGATGGGTTACGACAGTTTTGGACTTCCGGCTGAACAGTATGCAATTCAGACCGGACAGCATCCTGAAAAAACCACAAGGGAAAACATTGAGCGTTATCGAATGCAGCTCGACCGGATCGGATTTTCGTTCGACTGGAACCGTGAAGTCCGCACCTCCGACCCGAATTATTATAAGTGGACGCAGTGGATCTTCATCAAGCTTTTCAACTCCTGGTATAATACGGCTTCAGACCGCGCCGAAAGCATTTGTACGCTGATCGCCGAATTTGAGTCGCGCGGGAATGGCAATGTAAACGCAACTTCTGAAGGCAACATTGAAAGTTTTTCCGCAGATGAATGGAAGAATTTCAATCAGGCGGCACAAGAAAAAATTTTATTGAAATACAGGCTTGCCTATCTGGCCGAAACCGAAGTCAATTGGTGTCCCGCACTTGGAACCGTGCTGGCCAACGATGAGATCGTCAATGGCGTGTCGGAACGCGGCGGCCATCCTGTCATCCGAAAAAAGATGACGCAATGGAGCATGCGGATCTCAGCATATGCCGAGAGATTGCTTCAAGGGCTGACGGACATCGACTGGACGCAGTCACTCAAGGATTCCCAAACGAACTGGATTGGGAAATCGGTCGGTGCGATGATTAAATTTGATGTGATCGAAGTCAATGAAATTGGCGGCAATGCTGATTTTTATCCACTGCCTGACGTTTCACTTGGAGAATTTGCGAACATTGCGTTGATCGATCAGGATCTGACCTCAGAAAACAGTGAGAATTATTCCATCGAAGTTTTTACAACGCGCCCGGATACGATCTTCGGTGCGACTTTCCTGACACTCGCTCCCGAACATGAACTGGTATCGAAAATTACCACCGACGAACGGCGCAAGGAAGTCGAAGCCTATATCGAGTCGACGGCGAAACGATCGGAACGAGAGCGCATGGCCGATGTCAAAACGATTTCAGGCGTATTTACCGGAGCGTATGCCGAACATCCGTTTACCAAAGAACCGATGCCGATCTGGATCGGCGATTATGTTTTGGCTGGCTACGGAACGGGCGCTGTAATGGCTGGTCCCGCCGGCGATGAACGCGATTTTGCGTTTGCGAATCATTTTAAGGGAACAGATGGAATGCCCGAGATCAGGAATATTTTCGAGGATGTCGATTTATCGGCGAATGCCTTTTCTTCAAAAGATGATTTTAAATTGACGAATTCAGGATTTCTTGACGGACTCAACTATAAAGATGCCACTGCAAAAGTTATCGAAGAATTTGAAAAGATCGGACGTGGCAGCGGTAAAACCAATTACCGCCTCCGCGATGCGGTTTTTTCGCGTCAGAGATATTGGGGTGAGCCGTTTCCGGTTTATTATGTGGATGGACTTCCAAAAATGATCGATTCGGAACATCTGCCAATTCGATTGCCTGATGTCGAAAAATACCTTCCGACCGAAGATGGACAGCCGCCGCTCGGAAATTCGCGAGAGTGGGCCTGGGATACACATAGAAATGAGGTCGTTCCAAATGACCTGATCGATAACAAAACCGTCTTCCCACTCGAATTGAACACAATGCCGGGCTGGGCAGGAAGCTCATGGTATTGGCTCCGTTATATGGATGCGCACAATGAAAAGACGTTTGTGTCGGACGAAGCTGAAGCGTATTGGCAGAATGTCGATCTGTATATCGGCGGAAGCGAACATGCAACCGGGCATTTGCTCTACTCTCGATTCTGGAACAAATTTTTAAAGGATCGGGGATACATCCAGTTTGATGAGCCGTTTAAAAAGCTTATCAATCAGGGGATGATTTTGGGGATGAGTGCTTTTGTTTACCGATTGGAAGGCACGAATACTTTTGTTTCTAAAAATAAGATCGAAGGCCGAAATGTACACGCGATACACGCTGATGTGTCACTTGTAAATTCATCCGACGAACTCGATGTCGGGCGGTTCAAAAATCATCCGCTGAACCAGGATTTCCGCAATTCTGAATTTATTTTCGATGACCATGGCAAATTCATCGTCGGCCGCGAGGTCGAAAAGATGTCGAAATCCAAGTACAATGTCGTCACGCCCGACGACATCTGCAACGAATACGGCGCCGACACGCTTCGGATGTACGAAATGTTCCTCGGCCCGCTCGAACAGGCAAAACCATGGAATACCGCCGGCATTACAGGCGTTTTCGGATTCCTGAAAAAGCTGTGGAGGTTGTATTTCGACGACAACGGACTTATTGTCACATCGAATCCCGCATCTGCAGAAGCATTGAAAACGCTGCATAGAACGATCAAAAAAGTCGAAGACGATATTGAGAATTTCTCATTCAACACATCCGTCAGTTCATTCATGATTGCCGTCAACGAACTCACGGCGATGAACTGCCACGAACGCAGCATCCTTGAACCGCTGGCCATCCTGATTTCACCATATGCACCTCACATTGCCGAGGAATTGTGGGCGAGGCTCGGACACCAGGGAAGTATTTCAACCGTGCCATTCCCGGCATTCAATCCGGAATACCTGATCGAAAGCAATAAGGAATATCCGGTTTCGTTTAATGGTAAAATGCGGTTTACGATCAACCTGCCGCTCGACCTGACCAAAGAGCAGATCGAAGCCGCGGTCATGGCCGATGAACGCACGATCAAACAACTGGAAGGCAGAACGCCAAACAAAGTGATCATCGTTCCGGGAAAGATCATCAACCTCGTTGGTTAGGAATTTTAAATGTTGAATTTTAAATTTTGGATGTGTCGGAATTCAGAATCTAAAATTCAGAATTCAATTTTCTCATTCTGTCAAATTGACATCTTTTTTTCATGGCGCTAAATTTGCCGGATGCGGCGAAATCAAATCTATTCTTAAATCTTAAATCTTAAATCATGATAGGCTACTATATACTGATTGGTGCAATTGCTTTGATAAGCTGGATTGTCAGCGCACGACTCAAGAGCAAGTTCGAGCACTATTCCAAAGTCGGGCTTCGCAACGGAATGAGCGGTGCCGAAATCGCGCAGGCAATGCTTGAAGACCACGGAATCCGTGATGTTCGGGTCATTTCGACTCCGGGCCGGCTGACCGATCACTACAACCCGACCGACAAAACTGTAAATCTCAGTGAGGCCGTTTACAATCAAAGAAACGCGGCAGCAGCGGCAGTTGCTGCACACGAATGCGGGCACGCAGTTCAGCATGCGGTAGCTTACGAGATGCTTGGGCTGAGGTCGAAGCTGGTTCCGGTGGTGAGCGTAACCTCAGGCATGTCGCAATGGCTTGTTTTCGGCGGATTGATTTTAGGAGCCGCGGCCGGATTTGGACTTGGATATTACATCGCGATCATCGGACTCGTTTTCATGGCATTGGCCACGCTGTTCAGTTTCATCACGCTTCCGGTCGAATACGATGCAAGCAACAGGGCTCTGGCCTGGCTCAAAAATAAGAATATGGTAAGCCAGCAGGAATACGCAGGTGCCGAAGACGCATTGAAATGGGCCGCACGTACCTATCTGGTTGCCGCGATTGGTGCATTGGCTTCGCTGATTTATTGGGCCGTCCAGGTTTTTGGAGGCAACCGGGATTAATTTGTGATCGATATATGATGAATAAAAAAACCGCTATATGTGCGGTTTTTTTTGTTTTCCGTGTGGATAGTGGATATGATTGTGTTTTGTTTGCGAGACCTGCCAGGTCTGCGCCTAAAGCTACCCAAGTAAACCATCTTCAGGATGTGGGAAAACCTTATAATCAGTTAAAATGTTGCATAAAGACAAGTTTTGATCTGAAAATCACCCAAGTTTAGTCATAAAAAAATCCTGTCCGGATTATAACCCACATAAGGCATCTCAACTTCCGAAAAGCTGACGCCATATTGCTCCAATTCCTTTAGTATCGGCTGATACACTTCTTTTCTGATCGGAAGTTGTACGCCAGGCGTCGTGATCTGGCCGTTCAGAATACGGATGGCCGCCATCGCAACGGGAAGACCGACGGTTTTTGCCATCGCCGTATAAGTTTGG
Source organism: uncultured bacterium (assembly GCA_965365415.1). Lineage (GTDB taxonomy): Bacteria > Bacteroidota > Bacteroidia > Flavobacteriales > Flavobacteriaceae > Flavobacterium. The sequence continues at coordinate 6,564 of CBDUBP010000055.1, forward strand.
TCATCGCCGATGCAGACCATCTTCGAATCGATCTGTTTTTGCTTACCGTCAATCTCGTAACCGAACTTGTGGTACATGACGATCATATCCTTGTCGTCCGGCTCAAGAGTCCATTTGTCGCTCAAAATCTTTTCGAGGATTTGCGCGGGCGTTGCATTTTTCAGTCCGACGATCTTATTCTTATTAAAGAGGTCTAATTCCAGCAGTTTGTCCCACATGATGTCGTCGAGGTCAATTCCAAGCTGGAGGCGAAGTTTGATCTCAACCGAATCCGTCGGGTGATAGGGCAGGAACAGGTTGGTAAAATCGCGATAACTGATCGTTTCCGAGTTGTCAATTACATAAGAATCATCTGTCATTCCCAATTGCACGAACATATTCCAAGCCCGTGAGAATCCTACACGTCGAATCGTTCCGCGGTACATAGTCAAGACATCATCAAGCCCGTAAATGCTTCGGTATTTCAATGAATCGCGGTTGGCGTAACCTTCAAAACGGCCGTAACTTTCGACGTCGAAGAACTCAGTGCGCCTGAAAAGTTTGTGATACGGAATATATTTATACGTTCCTTCCTGGATGAATTTCGCCGCGCCGCCCTGTCCGGCCAAAACCACATTCCGTGGTGCCCACGTAAACTTGTAGTTCCAAAGGTTGTTGTCGGATTCGGGCGCTACGAGTCCGCCGCAAAACGATTCAAACAAGATCATTTTGCCGCCACGGTCGCGAATCTCATCGATCACTTTCATCGCACTCATATGGTCGATTCCCGGATCGAGGCCGATTTCGTTCATGAAAACAAGTTTATTGGCTTTAACATCCGTATCGAGCGCCATCATTGCGTCGCTGATATAGGACGCCGTTACGAGATGTTTTTGGTGCGTAATGCAGTCCTCGGCGACATTGATATGCATGAACGCGGGAAGCATCGAAATTACAATATCGGCTTTGCTGATCTCGCGCCGGCGCTGCAATTCGTCATTGATATCAAATGCGATGGCAGTCGCGTTCGGGTGCGAATCGGCTTTTTTCTGCGCGAGTTCAAGTGAAAGGTCGGCAATAGTGATATGGAGGTTTTCCGGTGCGGATTTTTCTAAAAGATATTGTATGAGGGACGATGCCGAACGGCCGGCGCCAATGATCAGGATGTTTCTCATGATGTTCTCGGTTGAGGTCGCGCAAAGGTAGTATCTTTGGCTATAAATAATAAGATTTGATCCAAATGATGGGTAGAAGATTGATTGTTGCAGGCGCATTCTTTGGAATGACAGCCATCATCCTCGGCGCTTTTGGTGCGCACGCATTGAAGAAAGTACTTGATGCATCGCAGCTTGCAGCCTACGAAACCGGCGTGAAATATCAGATCTACCATGCGCTTTTCCTGATTGTCGCAGGAAATCTGGACAAACTTTCGAATGGCGCCCGCAAATGGATCTTTTATCTCACTATCATCGGAATCCTATTGTTTTCGGGATCGATCTATTTATTGTCAACACGTTCAGTAACAGCGATCGACATAACTTCCATAGGCTTTATCACCCCGATTGGCGGCGTGATGCTGATTATCGCCTGGTTGCTGCTTTTAATCGATTTTATGAGGGAAAAGTCATAAAATTCAGATTTCCAAAAACGTAACTTAAATATAATTTCTACTTTTGCCTTCACTTAATTTCACAACTAAAGAGTTAATCAATGGATGATAATGCTTTGACTACGAAATCGATTTCGATGGACCATCTCGGGATAAAAAATGCCAATGTGCATTACCAGCTCACACCGGATGAATTGCATGACATGACGATTCGTCTTGGGCAGGGTGTCGAGTCTTCGACGGGCGCTTTGGCCATAAACACGGGCGAATTCACTGGACGTTCTCCACAAGATCGATTTATCGTAAAAGATGACATTACGGCTGACAAGGTTTGGTGGGGAAAAGTCAACCTTGCGTTTGAACCTGCAAAGTTCAACGCACTTTACGACAAAATGGTTGCTTACCTTTCGAACAAGGAAATCTTTGTTCGCGACAGTTATGTTTGTTCAGATGATAAATACAGGATGAATGTCCGCGTTATTACAGAAACGCCATGGTCGAATTTATTCTGCTACAATATGTTCCTTCGACCTGACTTGTCGGAGCTCGATAATTTCTCTCCTGAATGGCACGTGATCTGTGCGCCTGGATTCAAGGCAGATCCGGAAGTTGACGGAACGCGCCAGCATAATTTTGCAATCCTTGATTTTACACGAAAGATTGCATTGGTAGGCGGAACCGGTTATACGGGAGAAATGAAGAAGGGGATTTTCAGCGCGCTGAATTTCATCCTTCCGGTCGACAAGAACGCACTTCCGATGCATTGCAGCGCAAACGTCGGTGACGGCGGCGATACTGCTATTTTCTTTGGATTGTCTGGGACAGGTAAAACGACGCTTTCAGCCGATCCTGCACGGAAACTGATCGGCGACGATGAACACGGCTGGACAAGCGAAAATACCGTTTTCAACTTCGAAGGCGGATGTTACGCGAAGGTTATCAATCTTAGCCCTGAGAACGAGCCTGATATTTTCCACGCGATCAAACGCGGTGCGATCCTCGAAAATGTCGTGTTCAAAGCAGGAACCAATGAAGTTGACTTCGACGACATATCAATCACACAAAATACAAGGGTAAGTTATCCGATCTATCATATCGATAACATCCAGCCGGGATCGATCGGCAAAAATCCAAAAAATATTTTCTTCCTTACGGCAGATTCTTTCGGCATCCTGCCTCCAATTTCCAGCCTTACGCCGGGTCAGGCAGCTTATCACTTCATTTCGGGATATACTGCGAAAGTTGCGGGTACGGAAGCGGGAGTCAATGAGCCGCAGCCTAATTTCTCAGCTTGCTTTGGTGCACCGTTCATGCCGCTGCATCCTACCAAGTATGCGGAAATGCTGAGCAAGAAGATGAAAGATGCGGGCGTCCGTGTATGGCTGATCAATACAGGATGGACCGGCGGTCCGTACGGAGTTGGCCACAGGATGAAACTGAAGTTTACGCGTGCGATGATTACCGCGGCATTGAATGGCGAACTAGACAATGTTGAGTTCATCAACCACGATGTCTTCGGAATTGCGATTCCGCAGTCGTGTCCGGGAGTTCCGGCGGAAGTTCTGAACCCGCGCAACACTTGGGACAATAAAAACATGTACGACGAGAAAGCGAAGGAACTTGCAGCGAAATTCCGCGATAATTTCGCAAAGTTCGAAGAGTTTGCCAACGAAGAGATCATGGCAGGCGGGCCAAAAGCTTAACACCTACAATTATTAATTCAAAGAAAGAGCTGCCGGTTGGTGGCTCTTTTTTTTGGTGGTCGTCTTTTGAAGCCGGTACCACAACTTCTGCCTTCGACATTCCTTGATCTTCATTCTTCGGTTTTGGTGGTTGAACGTCGAATGCCCAAAGTCGAATGTCGAATGTCGAATGTCGAATTTTGAAGTTCGAGTCTGCGACAGGGATAGAAGCGGCATCCCCCGATTTAAAAAAACAAGGCGTATGCCGTAGTTTTTGTTAATCGGGGATATAGCGAATAGCCCGGCCGTTCGCCATAAATAGTCGAAAGTCGAAAGTCGAAAGTCGAAAGTCAAAAGTCGAAAGTCCAAAGATTCGACTCGTGGAATGAAAATGAATATAGGGTGCTACGTTATATGTTGTAAAACGTCACACAAGCGAAAGTACTATTTCTCCTTATTAACTTTTGTAATGTATTTGTCGAGTGCCATGGTCATTGAAGGCGCTTCGGGAGATGGCGCCATGATGTCGACACGCAGTCCGCAATCCAGTGCTTCCTTTTGCGTCGTGCTGCCAAAAACGGCGATGCGCGTCTCGTTCTGTTTGAAATCCGGGAAATTCTTGAACAGTGACTTGATGCCGGTCGGGCTGAAGAATGCCAGGACATCATAGTATACATCGGCAAGATCGGACAGGTCGCTCATGACGGTACGATAGAATATGGCCTGTGTCCAATCGACCTTTAAATTATTTAGTGTTGCCGGCGCTTCGTTATTGAGCTGGTCGCTCGCAGGCAGCAGGAACTTTTCGTCTTTGTATTTTTTGATAAGCGGAGCCATTTCGGCGAAATCTTTCTGTCCGACATAGATCTTGCGCTTGCGATATACGACGTATTTCTGCAGATAGTATGCAATCGCTTCCGATTGGCAGAAGTACTTCAGGTCTTCAGGAACCTTGAAACGCATTTCGTCGGCGACACGGAAAAAATGGTCAACTGCGTTTTTACTCGTAAGGATGATAGCGCTAAACTGGCTGATGTCGATTTTCTGCTGTCGGATTTCTTTGGCGCTGACGCCTTCGACATGGATGAATGGCCTAAAATCGATCTTTACCTTGTGTTTTTGCTGGAGGTCAAAATATGGCGAGTTCTGAACATTAGGCTCGGGCTGCGACACCAAAATTGTCTTCACTTTCATAAGATCGTCGTGATGTATTAATTTTTTGTAAACCAATAATACATAAAATAGTAGGGCGCTATTTCAAGTGCGCAAAGATACAAAATAAAGTAAAACAACTTCCCCGTTATGAAGTTTTGGTAATTCTTCAGGGAAAGCAAATATGTTAACACATTAATTATCAATATCGCAATGATTGCAGCGCTTATAAAAACGCTCCCATGGAAATTTCCATAGAACAGAATGATGTCGGCAGGAAGTAAAAGCAGTCCGATATACGTGCGGTAGCTGACTTTCTGCAGGTTGAATTGTTCGACAAATTCCTCGATATTGAACGTCGTTCCGATTATCTTGTCGATTAAGAATCTGATAAGTATGAAAACTCCTAACAATGTAAAAATCCGCACAAAAAGCACCCAATCGGTTTTAGAGCCGAATCCAAAATGACTTAAAGCGATCTGGATGAAGAACGCGAGCGAGATGACCTGGACGATAAAAAGCAGGACGGTAAATCCGCTCATCAGGTGACTCGTGTCGCGATACATTTTGAGGTATTTATCGGAAATCGCCAGACGCAGGAAATCCGAAAACCTTTTTTCGAACGTGGTGCGTGTCAATGCGATAAGCAAAAAGCAAAGCACAAAAAGCACTGTTGCCCACTCTGTGGATTCAGCAATTCGGGGGACAAGTGATTTGAGCGCCATACGTCGGCAAAAGTACAAATTTGGCGCTTGCTCCGTCGATCCGGCGATGATAATTTAATTATGCCGACATCCTTAAATAGTGTAATTTTGTATGATGGCCAACAGGCCGTTTCCCGAGAAATTATTGTGCATGAGCGGCAGTCTTGTTATCATCCCTACTTACAACGAAATCGAGAACGCCGAATCCATTATCAGGAAGGTGCTTTCCCTGCCTGAAGGATTCGATGTTTTGATCGTCGACGACAATTCTCCCGACGGGACTGCCGGTGCGGTTCGGCAAATCCAGAATGAGTTTTCCGACCGTGTTTTTTTGGAAGTCAGGAAAAACAAAGCCGGATTGGGCCGTGCGTATGTTCATGGATTCAGGTGGGCACTTGGTCGGGGTTATGAGTATATTTTTGAAATGGACGCCGATTTTTCGCATAATCCCGACGATCTTGGGAAATTGCTTGAGGCGTGCCGTTCCGGTCAGGG
>CBDUBP010000056.1:0-11901 GCA_965365415.1 uncultured bacterium
TTTTTGAATTTTGGCAAAATTACATAATTCCAAAGCATTTAATTTGTTTTTACTTTGCGTTATAAACCTTGAACCATGCGAAGAATTCTTGTGGCGCCACTCAATTGGGGCTTGGGCCATGCCACCAGGTGCATTCCGATTATCCGGGAATTGCTGAACCATGGCTTCGTTCCCATTATTGCTTCGGACGGCGCGGCACTTGATCTCCTCAGAAAAGAATTTCCATCGCTTGATTCGGTAGAACTTCCCTCTTATAATGTCAGGTATTCGAAAACTGCCGCAGGCTTCAAATGGGCAATCATCAGAAATTCTCCGCGCTTTGTATCGGCAGTATTGGCAGAAAAAAAACTTGTCAAGAAATTAATTGCGGATTATCGGCTTAGCGGAATCATTACCGATAGCCGGCTTGGAATCGTAAGTAAAGAAATCCCCAGTGTGCTGATTACGCATCAGTTAAACGTGCCATTCAGGAAGCTCGGGTGGATTTCGACAAAATTCCATTATCGGACCGTGATGAAATTCGCCGAATGCTGGGTTCCCGACAGCAACGGCATTCCGAACCTCAGCGGCCGCCTCAGTCATTTTACGGGACACGCGCCCAACATCCGTTACATCGGTCCTCTTAGCCGGTTCAAAAAACACGACTTTCCGAAAAAGTATGATCTGATGGCCGTCATTTCGGGACCTGAACCGCAGCGTACGCTTTTACAGGATCGACTTTTGAACGAGCTTCGAAAATACCGTGGAAATGTGCTTCTCATAAACGGAATCGTCGAAGATCAGCAGCACATCACTCAAGATGGCGACATGACCATCTACAACTTCATGACTTCTGTGGAGCTTGAACGCGCTTTTAACGAGAGTGAAAAGATCATTTGCCGTTCGGGATTTACGACGCTTATGGATTTGTCAAAAACAGGCCGAAAGGCCTTATTAATTCCGACACCGGGACAATATGAGCAGGAATACCTCGCCCAGAAAATGATGGAAGATGGATTTGCACCATTCGCAAATCAGGACGATTTTACGATTGAACATTTATTCGAAATCAATCGATACAATGGAATACCGCAGTTCCCCGATGAAGCTGATTGGGTAAAATTATTCAGCCTTTTCGAGCGTAAATGAAAATTCGGAACCTTCGCCGAGTTTGCTGTCGACAAATATTTTCTGGTGATGTGCCTCAATGATATGCTTGACGATCGCGAGTCCGAGCCCGGAACCGCCTTCTGCCCGCGAACCCGTATTCTTCACACGGAAAAAACGTTCAAACAAACGCGGGATATGCTGCTTCGAGATTCCTTCGCCATTGTCGGTAATCCGCACGACGATTTTGTTTGAAGTAAGTTCTTCGATGCTGACTTCCGTAGAGCCTTGATTCTTGCCGTATTTAATTGAATTCACGACGAGGTTTATCACGACCTGCCGGATCTTTTCCTTATCGCCCAGCACAAAAACGGGGCGCGGATAACGTTTGTCGAAATGCAGCAAGATATCCTTTTTCGAAGCATCCATTTCTAGAAGCTCAAATACACTTTGGACAATGTCGACAATGTCGAACTTCATCACCGCCAGATTCAGGTCGCCGGCTTCCATCTTCGTGATCATATCGAGATCCTGAACAATATGAATCAAACGTTCGACGCCTTTTTCTGCCCGTTCAAGATACTTTTTGCGGACCGTCTTGTCTTTCATCGCTCCATCGAGAAGTGTCGACAGATATCCCTGGACGGTAAATAACGGCGTTTTTAATTCATGCGATACGTTGCCAAGGAATTCGCGGCGGTATTCCTCACGTACTTTAAGCATTTCGATCTCCAGCTTTTTGTCGGTTGCGAACTTTTTGACCTCGCGGGTCAGCGTGGCCATGTCGGTAGTTACAGGCTGGTTTCGAATAGTGGTCGCATCAAGGAATGATACATCATCATAAATCTTTTTCACCCTGCGATAGATGAATTTCTCAGCGCGGTACTGCAATACGAAAAATGAAAACCCAAAGATGCCAATCGCGAAATAAATGCAGAAATGAATGGAAAATTCAAAAAAATAATAAGTCAGCATCCCGGCCAGCAAAGTCGAAAAAACCGTTATATAAAACGACGATATGACTGCAAACCTATAAGTTTTTTTGAATGTGACACTCATTTATGATTCGATCTTGTAACCGACGCCTTTGATCGTTTTGAACAGGTCGTCACCAATCTTCTCGCGAAGTTTGCGAATGTGAACGTCTATCGTACGGCCGCCGACGACAACTTCATTTCCCCAGACCTTATCAAGGATCTCATCGCGCTTGAATACTTTACCGGGTTTTGAAGCGAGCAAGTATAGCAATTCGAATTCCTTTCGCGGAAGTACCATTTCCTTTCCGTCCTTGATTATCTTATATGCTTCGCGGTTGATCTCGATTCCTGCAATGTTGAGCGTATCGCCGGCGGGATGATCGTCTGATTTGAGTCGGCGCAACAGCGCTTTTACCTTTGAAACGAGCAGTTTTGGCTTGATCGGTTTAGTGATATAATCGTCGGCACCTGCATCGAAGCCGGCAACCTGCGAATAATCTTCACCACGGGCGGTCAGGAAAGTAATGATGACATTCTGAAGATCCGGGATCTGGCGAATGTGCTCACAGGCTTCAATTCCGTCCATCTCCGGCATCATCACATCCATGATGATCAGATGCGGCTGTTCTTTCTTTGCTTTTGAAATTGCCTCTCGCCCATTTTCGGCAGTGATGACCTTGTATCCTTCCTGCGATAAGTTGTAGCCGACAATTTCTACGATATCAGGCTCGTCGTCAACCAACAAAATCCTGATGTCCTTCTTTTTCATAAAGCTATGTTTGCGATGTAAAAGTATGAAAATGTTGCGCCGTCGCGACCAGTTAACGGTAATTTAATGTCTTAACCATTAGGTAACCGATTGCCTTTTTTTGATAACCCGATACTAACCTCCACCTAACAAACTGCCAATAGCTTTGCAGCAAAAATCAAGAAATGAAATACTCGATTCTATTTGGTTTAATGATGTTTGCGATGACGTCGTTCGGACAGGTAAAAGGAACGGTTTCAGGGATCATCATCGACAAAGAATTCGGAAATCAGCCAATGCCTTTTGCGAATTTCCAGGTAAAAAATTCGGCTATCGGCGGAATGTCCGACGAAAACGGAAAATTCACCATACAGCTCCCGGCCGGAGAACACGTATTGATATTCAGTTTCGTCGGATATGAAACAGTTGAAAAGAAGATATCAGTAATTGAAGGCCAAACGACGCAACTCGAAGTTGCACTTGGCACCGGCAGTTTTGCGCTTCAGGATGTTGTTGTGCAAACACAGGCGAACCGCGAAAAGCAATCGGCTTTATTGCTCGAACAAAAGAATGCAGTGGAAATCAAGCAGAGCATCGGCGCCGTGGAAATGGCAAAAAAAGGAGTTTCCACTGTCGAAGGCGGCGTGACTAAGATTTCCGGGATCACGAAAGTGGGCGACCGCGGGATTTTCGTGCGCGGACTCGACGATCGCTACAATTATCTGCAGATAAACGGGCTCAATTTCATTCCGTCCGATCCGAACCTCAAAACGATTCCGCTCAATTACATCCCAACCGACGTCGTGCGGAACATTGATGTTTTCAAGACATTCAATTCCGGTCTTTACCAGGATTTCGCCGGCGGTTCGATCAATATCATCACAAAAGACATCAGTTCGAAGCCTTTTACAAAGATCAGCCTGAGCGCAGGGTTCAATTCGATTTCATCACTCAGGGATTTCAAAATTTCAGAAAACGATGCACGGGAATTTTTTGGGTATACGGGAAACAGCCGTAACCTGCCCGATGTATTTGGCGAAGATGTCGCGGCCGGCCATCAGGCGTCGCCTGCAGAATCAAAAAACATGTTCAATTCGTCGTGGACACCGGCGCGGACGAAAGCTCCATTGAATACAGGAATCAGTGTTACCAATTCAGACGCATTCGCTTTGGAAGATGATCGGAAAATCGGATACGTTTTTAATATCAATTTCAGCAACAGTTACCTGTCGCAATCCGGTGAGCGGCGGAATTTGAATTCTGAAGGAACAGCCTTCAAGGATTTTGAAGTTGACAGCTGGAAATATCAAACGCAAAAATCGGCACTCGGAAGCGTCAATTTTAAAAAATCGAATCATTACAATTTCTCCGTAAACCTGATCTATCTGCAGAATACGGAGAATTCGATTATGGAAATGGCTGGTGAGAATTCGGATTTCATCACAACCGACAGGCCTTTCTTTCTTCGCGACACAAAATATACGGAAAACACTTCGATTGGGATCCAGCAATTAGGTTCGATATTTTTTCAGGACAAGAAAAAAATCCTTGAATATGGAATCGGACTTACGATCGGCAGGAATGACATGCCCGATCGGAAGATCCTGATCACTGAAGGCGTCGGGGAAGATGCGGACTATGTCACTTTTAATGGCGCCGATCCCTTCCGGTATTTCTCGATTCTTGATAATTTCAATGTAAATGGCAAAGTTGAATACGAATATAATTTCGGGGATGAAGTCGGCAGCAAATTCCGCCATGCCATTCGCGCCGGTTACCACGGAGACCTCACGACTTTCGACTTCTTTAACCGGACGATTCGCGTCAATGGCGGCGTGAACCTGACCGATACATCGATCGATACCAACCGGCCTCAGCAATTTTTTGACGGAAATTTTGATCAGGGAAACCTGTATTATGTGTCGACATCCGATCCGACATATAAAGTTGAGATCGTGCAGGCGATCAATGCCGGCTTTCTCAATTATACTTTCACTTCTGAAAAATATACGATCGATGTTGGCGCGCGGATCGAATATTTGTTTCGTGAAACCAAGTATCGCCCGGAAACCGCTACGGTAAACTCGCCTTATCTGCTTAAGAACTATATGCCTTTTGACGTCAGCCCGGTCCTAAACTTAAAATACAATCTGTCGGATCGTTCGAATCTGCGATTTACGGCCGCAAAAACTTCAACAAAACCGAGGGTTCGCGAAATCCTTCCGTTCAGATATCAGGATGGCGACGGGAATTTTACGGTCGGAAATCCGGACTTAAAGAATACACAGAACTACAATGTTGATCTGAAATATGAAACTTTCCCTGCATCAAATGCCCTTTTTTCCGCAACGATCTTCGGCAAGTTTATAAAAGACCCGATCTCCAGGCTCGTAGAAGGAACATCTACGGGATTCCTGACCAAATATGACAATTTTGAAGAGGCCCAACTATTTGGAATTGAAGTAGAAACGTCGTTTAAACTCGACCTGTTCTTCGAAAAAAGCGCACTTGCAAAACGAATTAACCTTGGGATGAACGCAATTGTAATGCAGTCGAAAGAAACCGCTGATCCGATCAAATTTCCGCGCCTTACCTTCAAATCTCGTTCGCTTCAGGGCGCTTCGGACGCGATATTCAATGCTGACATTTCGTATGACCTGATCGATAATGAACGTGCGGAATCCGTGCTTTCACTCATTTATAATTCGTTCCTACCGCGCATTTACGCGGTCGGGACCGATGGGGCGGCCGATATTGAGCAGCAATCGATTCACCAGCTGGATTTCACATGGCGAAATACATTTTCAGATAAATACCAACTCAACCTGACGATCAGGAACCTGCTTAATGATGATTTCCTTACAACTCAGGATCCTACCTCAGCCATAGCCGATCCTGACCGCTTCAGCAACGTTAATTCAAGACTGACACAAGGTTTGAATATCGGCCTTGAATTTTCGTACACGTTCTGATAACCGAAAATTAACAACGGTGAAAGCACAGTAACCGAAACATAATCGTGGGATAACCGCCAGGAAAAAACCTAAAGATACTTTTGCTACAATAAATCAAAAGAAAAATGAAAACAAACTTTATTAAATCTGTCGTATTAAGCATTGCACTAATCAGCATTGGATGTTCATCCGATGAAAATTCAGGCGGTACAGACGTGCAAAATCTTGAAGGGAATGTGCTTCAGGGCGAGATCACCACGGATCTAAACGTTCCGAGTGGAAGTTATCAGTTGCGTGGCGTGGTTTCAGTCAAAGCGGGAGCAACGCTGACCATACAGCCGGGAACGATATTTACGGTATCGGCTGCGGACCAGGCCTTGGGAAATAACTATCTGCAGATTGAGCAGGACGCACGACTGATTGCAAACGGCACATCAACGCAACCTATCGTTTTTACGGCAGAGTCGGCGCAGATTGGTGCCTGGGGCGGCATCATCATGAATGGTAAAGCAAAGATCAATGTTGCCGGCGGCACCGAACTAGCCGAAGCAGGTGGAAAAATCTATGGTGGAAATGATGATTCCGACAGTTCAGGTTCATTGAAATATATACGGGTCGAATATGCCGGCGCAGCGATAACCGGCGGAACAGGTGAATATAATGCATTTTCTTTCTTTGGCGTTGGCTCCGGAACCACTCTGCAAAACCTTCAGGCATATAAAGGCGCCGATGATGGTTTTGAATTTTTCGGGGGAAAAGTCAGTGCGACGAACCTTGCCGCTTTTGGATGCGAGGACGACAGCATTGATTGGGACAGAGGATTTACCGGAACGCTGAACAACATATGGATCATCCAGCCTTCGAATGGTGATTTCGCCTTTGAATGCTCAAATCTTCCCGCGGAGTTCAACAATATTCCTCGCTCGAATCCTACTGTGATGAATGTTACCATCTCAGGTTCGGGGAATTCAGCAAAAGCGGCTTTCAATTTTAAAGAAGGAACTGCGGGAAATATCTCGAATGTCGTTGCAACAAATGTCGGATATGGCGTCGATCTGCGAAACCAGATCATGCAATTTCAGGATGGCTCGCTCAAAGTAATGAATGCCAATATCACGTATTTGACATCGCTGACAAAAAACGGCATAAGCGGCGATACGACAAATGTCGATTCGATGATAGAAATTGCTCCCGGAGCCTCAGGAGCCAATTCTGCACCCTTCAACTCGGGACCGTGGCTGCGAATCCTATGATGGCAATCCTCACGATACAAGAACCTTCCTGATTTGGGAGGTTTTTTTTTGGCTTGATTTTTGAAAATTTTGGTTGTACATTTACAAACAAATAGCACCGATGAAAAAAATCTACTTAATCATAATTTTATTCTGCTGCTTTTTCACCGGCGTCGTGCATGCCCAGGTTGCTCAGATCGAAGGCTTGAACTTCTATCCGAATCCGGTCAGCAATGGTAAGATCTACATCACATCAAAGTCATCACTGGATAAGGAAATCACAATATTTGATGTGTTGGGCAAGAAGGTTTTCCAGACTACGCTGAATTCAAAGGAACTCAATATCTCAAACCTCTCACCCGGAGTCTATATCATAAAGATCCGTGAGAATGACGCCACAGCAACGCGGAAGCTAATAGTAAAATAGTTAAGTCATTTGATTTAACTATTTTTTTACGTCGTTTCTTTTTTAACGATTGAAATACTTGCTACCTTTGCTTGAAATTAATTAACTCGATAATGAAAAAACTTTACACTTTATTGCTTCTTGCATCATCAGGCGCTTTGTTTGCGCAGCCGATCCTCACAGGGATTCTTGACGGCCCTTGTACAGGCGGTACTCCAAAAATCCTGGAGATCTACGCAAATGGACCTGTTGATTTTACGACGATTAATCTGGAGAACCAGACCAACGCCAATACAACCTGGGGCAGCGGTGCTTCAGGACTTCAAAGCCTTGCTACTTTTGGCACACGTACAGACGAGTTCGTATATGTCATCATGACAAACGCGAGCCTTCCTGTGGCCTCTGCTGAATATCCAAACATTACTGCTTCAAACTCGCTCGAGTCAGGCACGATGAACCTTAATGGTGACGACCGTGTTCGTTTGGTTAATTCTGCAACTTCTGCTGTCATCGATCAATTCGGCGAAAGCGATGTCGATGGAACCGGACTTGCTTGGGAATGGCTTGATTCATGGGCTAAACGTGTTAACGGAACACTGCCTGATGGAACTTTTAACATAAGCCACTGGACTTTCGGAGGTGTAGATGTTCTTGATGGAACAGGTTCATGCAATGGTGCAGCTGCGCTTTCCACAATTGTTCCTTTGGGATCATACCAGCTTGGAGTATCACAAAATTCGATCTCAGGACTTAGCGTTTATCCAAACCCTGTTTTGAACGGAAATCTTTACATCACGTCAGACAGCAATATGACTAAATCAGTTGCGATCTACGATGTACTTGGAAAAATGGTTGCAAAAGCAAACGTTACAAGCCAGGCGATGAACGTTTCAAACCTTAACAGCGGTGTTTACATCGTTAAGGTTACCGAAGATGGTAAGACAGCTACAAGGAAACTTGTAATTAAATAAGATTTTTTTTCTTTCATTGAAAGCCTCGGATTCTTCCGGGGCTTTTTCATTTTATATTTGCACGATGGTCAATTCAGCCGAAATATTCAGCATTTCAGGTAAAAAGCAATTCATAAAGACTGCGCTTAAGATATTCCGGCACCAGTATGAAAACAATGTCGTTTACAGTGATTTCTGCCGGCTTCTGAAAGTCGAACCGACCGATGTAAAATCCGTCACCGACATTCCGTTTCTTCCAATAGAATTTTTCAAATCGCATGATGTCGTTTCAAATTCCGGCCCGATTCAAAAGATTTTTACCAGCAGCGGAACGACCGGCATGATCACAAGCAGGCATCTTGTAACCGATCTGTCGATCTATGAACAGAGTTTTAGGCGCGCGTTCTCACAGTTTTATGGATCGATCGACGATTATAGTGTCTTGGCTTTGCTGCCTTCTTATCTTGAACGCGAAGGATCGTCGCTGGTGTACATGGCCGCAGACATGATCGACCGGTCTAATAATCCCGACAGCGGATTCTATCTCCGCAATTATGAAGACCTGATACACAAATTAAAGACATTGGATAAGTCGGGGAGAAATGTGATACTGATTGGCGTGACATACGCCCTGCTCGATCTTATTGAAATTGAAAAATTCAACCTCGATCACACTATCATCATGGAAACAGGTGGAATGAAAGGACGCCGGCGTGAGATGATCCGTGAGGAATTACACGAGAAACTCTGCGAAGGTTTCGGAGTAAAATCCATTCATTCTGAATACGGAATGACCGAACTGCTTTCACAGGCATACTCTTTCGGACAGGGAATTTTCGACTGCCCGCCATGGATGGACATCTTGATTCGCGACCCGGAAGACGCGCTCACATATCTTCCTAACGGAAAATCCGGAGGGATTAATATCATAGATCTCGCCAATGTCAATTCATGCTCATTCATCGCGACGCAAGACCTTGGGAAAAAGTCAGATTCGGGAGCCTTTGAAGTCTTGGGAAGGTTTGATCATGCTGATGTTCGAGGATGTAATTTGATGATGATGTGAGGTTGTCGATTTGTTTATTTAAACTTCAAAACGAAATAATTCTTTTTGCCTCGCTGAAGCAGCACAAATTTGTTATTGATCAAATGCGACTTCGTAAGCATAAATCCTTCGGCAACTTTCTCGCGGTTGACGGAAACTGAATTTTCTGCGAGTGCCCGCCTGGCCTCACCATTCGATTTCATAAATCCGCTTTTTTCGTTAAGCACATTCACAATGTCAATTCCGCCATCAAGATCTGCCAAAGTTATTTCTGCCTGTGGAACACCCGAGAAAATATCCATGAAAGTCTCATCATCGAGGGACATCAAATCATCGGCAGTTGAATTGCCAAACAGGATATTGGATGCCTGAACCGCCTTTGCCAAAGCTTCATTTCCGTGAACAAAAATCGTAATCTCTTCGGCGAGCCTTTTTTGCAGCGTACGTAAATGCGGGGCAGTTTTGTGTTCTTCGATTAAAGTTTCCACCGTTTTGCGATCCAAAAATGTAAAAATCTTGATATACTTTTCGGCGTCTTCATCAGTTGCATTTAACCAAAACTGGTAGAATCTGTACACTGAAGTTTTATCTGCGTCAAGCCAAATATTACCGCCTTCGGATTTACCGAACTTGGAGCCGTCGGCCTTGGTGATAAGCGGTGTCGTCAATGCATAGGCTTTCGCGTCGGAATCGGGGTTCATTCTCCTGACAAGCTCCGTTCCGGTGGTAATATTTCCCCACTGATCTGATCCGCCCATCTGGAGGACGCAGTTGTAATGTTTATGCAGATAGTAAAAATCGTATCCCTGAATAAGTTGGTACGTAAACTCAGTAAACGACATGCCTTCGCCAACTTCGCCTGAAAGCCTCTTCTTGACCGAATCCTTGGCCATCATGTAATTGACCGTGATCCGCTTTCCTACTTCCCGCGCGAAATCGATAAAGGAGAAAGTCTTCATCCAATCGTAGTTGTTGACCATTAAAGGTGCATTCGCATCAGCCGCTTCAAAATCCAAAAAACGTGACAGCACGCGCTTCAACCCCGCGACATTCTTTGCAAGAATCTCTTCAGTGAGGAGATTGCGCTCATCAGATTTTCCCGAAGGGTCGCCAATCATTCCGGTCGCGCCTCCAACCAGCGCAACAGGCCTGTGTCCGAACCTGCGAAGATGCACGAGCAGAATGATCTGCACGAGACTGCCAATATGCAGCGAGTCTGCCGTCGGATCGAATCCGATATAAGCTGTTGTCGGTTCTTTCAAAAGCTGCTCCTCTGTTCCCGGCATGGCATCATGATATAACCCTCGCCACTTCAATTCCTCAACTAAGTTGTTCATCCGTCAAAAATTTGCGCAAAGATAGATTTTAAACATCAATCATAAAACGGTCTTTGCATTCGCTACATTTGCAATATGATCCTTATTACCGGAGCAACAGGCCTGACCGGAGCACATCTCGCGCTGCATTTGCTTAAAAATGGCGAAAAAGTTCGTGCCATCTACCGCGAAAAGCAACGAATCAGCAAGACAAAGCATCTTTTTGAGCTGTATGGCCACGGCGACCTTTTTCCTCAAATCGAGTGGAAACAAGCCGATATCAACGATATTCCTGCGCTCGGCAATGCGTTCGGCGGTGTTGAAAATGTTTTCCATTGTGCCGCGAAGATCTCATTCAACCAGGAAGACGAAGAAGATCTGCGCAAAACCAATATCGAGGGAACAGCGAATGTTGTGAATCTCAGCCTGGACTTTGGCGTCAAAAAACTCATATACGTCAGTTCGGTTGCCGCATTGGGCGATCTGCGCGAGGGGATGACGATGGTTACTGAAGAAACCGACTGGAATCCTGAATCACATCACCACGATTATGCGATCTCAAAATACGGAGCCGAAATGGAAGTCTGGCGTGGATGGCAGGAAGGCCTTCAAATTGCGATCGTGAATCCGGGAATCATCATCGGACCCGGATTTTGGGACTCCGGCAGTGGCGAAATTTTTTCGATCATCCAAAAAGGACTGAAATTCTACACTCACGGAGTCACAGGCTATGTTGATGTAAACGATGTCGCCCGAGCGATGTATCAGCTTTTGAAAAGCGAAATTAACGGCGAACGATTTATCCTGGTTTCGGAAAATCTTTCGTACAAATTATTGATGGATTATGTTGCAGCTGAGCTGAAAGTCAAAAAACCCGACACATATGCGCGGAGATGGCTGACCTCCTTAGGATGGCGAATCGATTGGCTATTGGCATTTTTTGGAAAAAATCGGAAGTTATCACGCGATGCCGCGCGGGCGCTCCATAGCGTCACGAAATATTCGAATGAAAAAATCGTTCGGGAACTGGATTTTATATTTACACCGATAGAACAATCGGTCAAGGAAACAGTTCGCATTCAAAGAACACGGCCAATCACCTGACAACGCCACCGGTTTCAGGCTCGACGATTCCACCATTCTTTAGAAGCAGCGAATCGACCGTCTGCTTGTTTTTTTCGAGGCGT
>CBDUBP010000057.1:0-11842 GCA_965365415.1 uncultured bacterium
CGCCCTGCCGTTATCAAAGAATGCATATCCGTTCCCGATGCAGAATGAAGAACTTGCAGACAAATTCGATTGTATGCCCGACGTCTGCACAGGCTGCGGATCATCTACACCGCCGGCATCAAAACTATGTTTTCTGATGGCATGCGCCGATGTCTCGGTATCAAAGCCAAAGATCTTTCCGTCGTGAAATTCAATCTGATTGCTTCCAGTATGGTCGCGCGAAGCATCGGGCCGCATCATTCCATTATCGAAAATCGCCACGCCTTCATGCCGTGGTACAAAATTTAAATTTCTGCGCGCGACGGCAATCGTGTTTATTGTTCCGGGCATTACTTCGATATCCTCGGCATAATAAGAACCGGTGATGATTTCCGAACCGATTGCGAAAACGGTTATTCCTTCATTTGCGACAGAAAACCGAGCAACTGACGGAGCGCCTTTTAATCCGCAATAGATTGTCGACCCGTCATCTGAAATGGCAAGTTTTCTGGGAACATTCATCGGATAACTCGCCACCACTGAGCCGGTCACCGGATCGATCGCAGCCAGCCTGTTGGAAATCTCCCCGTTGGAATCGCCTAAACTTAGATATATCCGGTTGTTGGCGGAATTGTAGATGATATCGTTTGCATAAAGATTAAATTCAGAGACGCTTTGTGCGGAAGAAACTGCACACGATACGATAAAAAAATACAGGTAGAATTTTTGCATAATCATTGGTTTACAGGTAAATGTAGAAATTAATTGATTTCGCATTTAAATTGCCGGGCAAAAGTTATAATGTGAATTCAATTTGCGTCATTGCACGTCTTTCAACGAGTTAAATTGCATTTTACAGCATTTATTATCGCCAGGCGGTCGTCAATCACGATATTTATTCGATTTTCACGGCCTTTTAATTCGTCAATTCCAACATATGAAATATAAATTGCTATTGTTTTTCGCGCTATTGTCATCCATTTGCCAAGCTCAGATCGTTTCCATTCCGGATGCCAATTTCATGTCGAAGTTGATGATGTCCGGACCAACGGAATATTCGATCGCGCGTGATCTTGCGGGGAATCCGGTGAGGATCGATTCGAATTGGGATTTTAAAATCGATTACAGCGAGGCCGCGATGATCGGCTATATGGATGTTTCAGGTTGCGATATCCAATCGATGACCGGCATCGAGGCATTCGTGAATCTTCGGGAGCTGTTTTGCGATGATAATTATTCGATTAATCTTGATGTTGCCGGATTAATTCATCTTGAAAAGCTGAACTGTGAAATGAATCAGATCACAGAATTGAATGTCAGCGCGATGACGAATCTCATCGAACTCCGATGCGGTGCAAATCAACTTTCGTCTTTGGATGTCAGCGGCCTCGCATCGCTCAAAATATTAAATTGTGGAGGAAATAATATCACGGATATTAATCTGTCGGGCGCGGATAGCATTGAAATTTTGTTCTGCGGCACTAATCAGCTCACTGCGATCGACTTAACAGATCAGACCAATTTACGTGAATTGTATAGCAATGCAAATTCTTTAACCGAGCTTTCATTTATAGCACCGCTGCTGAAAATACTTTATTGCGGAAACAATGACATTTTGGAATTGAACGCGCTTCAGTTTCCGCTGCTCGAAGAACTTGATTGCAGAGAGAATCAGATCAGCGGATTGGATCTTGACGGTTTGATCAACTTAGAGCATCTTGAATGCCGCAGTAATCTTATCACCGGATTGAACCTTGAAGGATTGATTAGCTTGAAGCATCTTGAATGCCGCAATAATCAAATCGCTGATCTGAACCTCCTGGCTTTACCTTCGCTTGAGTTTTTAAGCTGTGGAGAAAACCAATTGCAGGCTTTGGAAATTGCCGGACTGACCAATCTGGAAAGCCTGTCGTGCAGCCAAAACCAGATCAGTGCATTGGAACTAACCAATTTACCTCAATTGAACGTAATTCAGTGTGCAGATAATTTGCTTCAGGAATTTGATGCAAGCGAACTGTCAACTTTGTCACAGCTGAACATAATGAATAATCCTTTGATTTCAATGAATTTAAAGAATGGCTCAAGGGAATCCAGCCTGATTTTTAGTGGATGTCCCGATCTTCAATACATATGCACGGATCAGGATCATGTTAATGGCGTGAACTATAAGATTTCACAGTATGGCTATGCAAATTGTTATGCCAACAGCTTTTGTACGTTTACACCCGGAGGTGAATTCTATACTTTGGGCGGAAGCGTCAATGTCGACGTGGATGCAAATGGCTGCGACACGGCCGACATCCCTTTCCCAAATCTGAATTTCACCATTTCCAACGAATCATCCACAGAAACCTATTTTGCGGATCATTCGGGTAATTATTCATTGCCGCTGCAGGCAGATACTTATACGATAACGCCCGTGCTTGAGAATGGTTCATATTTTAATATAAATCCGTCAACTCTGACCGTGGAGCTTCCTGAAGATGGTTCGTCCGTCATCCAGGATTTCTGCCTGATTCCAAACGGAGAGCATCACGATCTCGAAGTCAACATTAACCCGATTGGTCCCGCGCGGCCGGGTTTCGCACATTCATATTTTATTTCCGTAAGGAACAAAGGCACTGAAGTTCAGTCGGGCTCCGTATCCTTTACATTTGATGATGACGTAATGGATTTTGTTTCCAGCGGTGACATTGTCGTCGACGTATTTGAGAATAGCGTCATCTGGACTTTTGATGATCTGCAGCCGGTTGGTGGCCAGGTGATCATGCTGCAGTTCATCTTAAATTCGCCTGTTGATTCACCGCCGTTAAATTCGGGCGATATCTTAACGGCGACTGCCACGATTTCTTCCAACCCGGATGAGACGCCGAATGACAATACGTTTTCGATACAGGAATCCGTGGTAAATTCTTTTGATCCTAACGACATCACATGTCTGGAGGGTCCGACGGTAGGCTCAGCACAGATCGGCGAGTATGTACATTATTTGATCCGTTTTGAAAATACCGGAACCGCCAATGCGCAGCATGTGTTTATAGAAGACATACTGGATTGGGAAAAATTTTCGCCTGGCTCACTGGTTCCCGTGTCCTCAAGCCACACTTTCGAGACGCGGATTTATAGTGATTACAGCGTCCATTTTATTTTTCGGGACATCGATCTGCCGTTCGACGATGTCAATAATGACGGTTGGGTATTGTTTAAAGTCCGCTTAAATCCGGATCTGGCAGTTGGTGATACTTTCAGCAATTCGGCAAAAATCTATTTTGATTTTAATGCGCCGGTTGAAACGAATGAATATGTCACGACGATTTCGGCATTAAACGTACCTGAAGTCAGCCAATCGGTTGCAATTTATCCGAACCCGGTAAAAAATGTTCTGAATTTCGATTCTGCAGTGCAGATTACAAACATCGATATCTATGATATCAGCGGTCGCATTTTGAAAACTAAGCGTGTCGATTCGAACCAAATTGATATCAGCGAGCTTTCGACCGGACATTATATTGTGAGATTTACTACAGCGGAAGGTCCGGTTACCATAAAAATTTTAAAGCAGTAGCGTATATCCGGTAAATTGCGTTTGCTTCGCCTGATCGCTACGCTCGAGTGGGATGGTCGCGGCATCCTTTTCTAAACCTCGCAGGTTTTTAAAACCTGCGAGGTTTGAAAAGATACAGCAAACAGTCCGGCCCCGATAGCTATCGGGGCAACGCCCAAAAGCGAATGTAAAAGTTAGGTTTCCCAAAACAAAATCCTAACTTTGTGCTGCTAAAATCAAAATCATGAGTTCATTCGACGTTGTAGTCATAGGTTCAGGTCCCGGCGGCTATGTAGCCGCGATCCGTTGTTCACAATTAGGCATGAAAACCGCACTTATCGAGAAGTATCCGACACTGGGCGGAACCTGCCTCAATGTAGGCTGCATCCCATCAAAAGCATTGCTCGATTCATCGCATCACTACCACGATGCAGTATCGCATTTCAAAGATCACGGAATCGAGATTCCCGAAGGCATCAAGATCAATTTCGAACAAATGATCTCGCGCAAAAGATCGGTCGTCGACCAGAACGTCAGTGGGATCAAATATTTGATGGACAAGAACAAGATTACCGTTTTTGAAGGCACCGGATCGTTTGAAGATCCGACTCATATCAAAGTTTTAAAAAATGATGGTTCATCCGAAACCATCGAAGCCAAAAATACGATCATCGCGACGGGCTCGAAGCCATCGACGCTTCCGTTTATTAAAATCGACAAAGAACGGATCATTACATCAACCGAGGCATTAAGCCTGAAAGAAATCCCGAAACACCTGATCGTCATTGGCGGCGGCGTCATCGGGTTGGAACTTGGCCAGGTTTATCTTCGACTTGGCGCGCAGGTTTCGGTGGTCGAATTTATGGACCGCATCATTGCGGGAATGGATGCGTCGCTTTCGAAGGAACTTACCAAAGTCCTCAAAAAACAGGGGATGAAGTTTTATACTTCGCATAAAGTCAAATCTGTCGAACGCAAAGGCGAGGCGATCACCGTTCAGGCCGACAATGCAAAAGGCGAAACGATCACGCTTGAAGGCGATTATACTTTGGTTTCGGTGGGTCGCCGTCCGTTTACTGACGGACTCAACGCTGACAAGGCCGGAGTCAAGATTTCAGACCGCGGCGTGATTGAGGTCAACGATCATTTACAGACCAGTGTACCAAATATCTACGCGATCGGCGATGTTGTTCGCGGAGCCATGCTTGCGCACAAAGCCGAGGAAGAAGGGGTGATGGTCGCGGAAATCCTTGCGGGGCAGAAGCCACATATCAATTACAATCTGATTCCGGGCGTGGTCTATACCTGGCCTGAAGTCGCTGCGGTCGGTAAAACCGAAGAACAATTGAAGGAAGCTAAAGTCGAATTCAAGACGGGAAGCTTTCCGTTCAAAGCGCTCGGAAGGTCGCGTGCCAGCGGCGATACCGATGGTTTCGTAAAGATCCTCGCCGATGCAAAAACCGACGAAGTTCTGGGTGTCCACATGATCGGAGCGCGTGTCGCCGATCTGATCGCGGAAGCCGTTACAGCCATGGAATACCGCGCATCTGCTGAGGATATTGCCAGGATGTCGCATGCGCATCCGACTTATGCCGAAGCGGTGAAGGAAGCGGCGTTGGCGGCGACGGATAACAGGTCGATTCATAGCTAGACGATTGTCGAAAGTCGTATCGGTTTTCAGGAGCATTCTCCGGCTGTCCGCTGTATCTTTTTACAAACCTTTGCTGCAAACCTCGAGGGATTATAAAACCTAGAAGGATTATAAAACCTCGAAGGTCTTTAAGACCTCGAAGGTTTGTAAAAAGGATGCCGCTGCCATCCGGGCTAGGCTTCCTCACTTTTCAGATATCCCGACTCAAATTATGCGCATAAAAACTACCCACTTTATCGAGAATCCGGGCGAATTCAAATTGCGTCTGCTCATTTGGTCGCAGCAATTCCGCGAGGTATTGTTTCTGGACAGCAATGATTATCCGCAGAAGTATTCGTCGTTTGATTGCTTGCTTGCCGTTGACGCGTTTACGTCGATCAAAACCGATCATTTCGATGCCTTTAAAAAGCTCGACGAGTATCAAAGGACCTCTGCTGACTGGCTTTTTGGCTATATGTCGTACGATCTGAAAAACGATGTGGAAGACCTGGTGTCGGCAAATTACGACGGACTTGAATTTCCCGACCTGTATTTTTTCCAGCCAAAGAAGTTGTTCATTTTAAAAGATGGGCAGCTGGAGATCAGTTATCTCGGTATGTGTGATGATGAGATCGAGACTGATATTAAAGAAATTCTTGAAATCAACACCGGTCGGTTAGAGGTTAACCCGAAAACTAGGACAGTGATCCGGCCGCGCATCGATAAAAATTCATACCTGCAAAAAGTCGGACAAATGCTCGCGCACCTTCATCGCGGCGACATATACGAAGCGAATTTCTGCATGGAATTTTTCGCTGAAGATGCGGTTATCGATCCACTGTCGACATTCAAAAAACTGAATGACCTTTCACGTCCGCCGTTCGCAGCGTTTTTCAAGAATCACAAAAATTTCGCCTTGTGTGCTTCTCCGGAGCGATACCTGCGAAAAACTGCCGATTTTGTAATCAGCCAGCCGATAAAAGGAACTTCACGGCGTGATGCCGATCCGGAAACCGATGTGAAACTTCGCGACAATCTCCAAAGGAATGAAAAAGAGCAATCGGAAAACATCATGATCGTCGACCTTGTCCGCAACGATTTGTCGCGTACGGCATCGAAAGGATCTGTTGAAGTCGAAGAATTGTGCGGCGTTCATACGTTTCCACAGGTCCATCATTTAATTTCGACGATTACGTCGCGGGTGGTCGATTTTCCTCCGGCGGAAATACTTCGGACAACATTTCCAATGGGAAGCATGACCGGAGCTCCAAAAATTTCAGCCATGAAAATCATCGACAGGTTGGAAGAATCAAAACGCGGCTTGTACAGTGGTGCGATAGGTTATTTTACACCTGAAGGCGATTTCGATTTTAATGTCGTCATCCGCAGCATATTGTACGATGAAGACCGAAAATATTTGTCGTTTTCAGCAGGAAGCGCGATTACGGCAAAATCAGACCCTGAACAGGAGTATAACGAATGCATGGTAAAAGCAGATGCAATGCGCCGTGTTGTCACCGAAAGCTGATTTCAAACAATGTTAGGCTAAACCGCCACTTCAAAAAGATTTTTCTGATAGATTACTTTGTCGGGGAATTTTTTCGCAAATCTCAAAACCAGCTGCATGATGTACTGATTGCTTGGATACCGCGTGACCTGGTCCTTTAATTCTTCCGGTTTGGTTGCCTGAATATCCGAGTCGATATATCCCATGCCGTAAAAATCACCTTCTTCAACCCAAATGCAGCTGCGCTCGCTGTAAGATCGGCCTTTGTCGACAATCGCAAAAGTGGGCCGGTTGCTGAGCAGATGCTCGAGAGCCGCGTCGATTTTCGAATTGTGGATTTCAACGTCCGGGAGGTCCGCCAGATTGGCCTGGGGGATAAATTCACCGGCGACGGGACGTCCATATTTACAGAACCGATGATCGATCCCCAATTGTTCGGCAAGGTTCCGAAGTACGGTCACGCCGTCATATTCATTATTGAAAACCTGCACGCATTTCTGGAATTTGGCGAGCTTGCCCACACCGAGATACCGATATCCATTGCGCGCCTCATATTCGTACAGTCCGAATTTAGGCTCGAACCTTTTCAACGCGCGATTGTGCACCGGCCAAAGTTTTTTGATCTCACTGCATTCCAAAACAAGCGCCATCAGTTCTGTTGCGCATTCTTCATATGAAATGGAATGGATGTCGCGAAGGAAATGCTGTCGCTGCGGATTGATATTGTTGCCGGTGAAATGCGAGGCGACGCGTTTTTTGATATTTATCGCTTTGCCGACATATACCACTTTTCTTTCATTGTTATAAAAGTAATATACGCCCGGTTTCTGTGGGAGCTGTTCGAAATCTTTCGGCGGAAGGTTGGGAGGAAGCCGCTGATCCTGCGAAGTCTTTTTAATCATGGCCTCGATCGCCCCTCCTGAATCCCATTCCAGGAGCCGCGAAAATAATATGGCCGTCGCATCGGCATCACCTCCGGCCCGGTGGCGATTTTCAATTGTGATATCAAAAGCATTGCACAAATTTCCCAGACCGTACGACCGTAAGCCCGGCCTGATCCTCCTTGCGGCGCGTACCGTGCACAACTTCTTGGCAGTCCATTCAAGACCGACTGTTTTCAATTCATGCCGTACGAAGGAATAATCAAAATTAACGCTGTGGGCGACAAAGATCCGATCATCAAGCATTTGATACACTTTTTCTGCAATCTCGCTGAATGTCGGCGCATCCTGGACCATTTCGTTGCTGATGCCCGTAAGTGCGAAGATGTAAAATGGAATGTCGCGCTGCGGATTGACAAGCGTTTCCCAACGATCGACGACACGGCTACCATCGTGGATGATGATCGCAATTTCGGTAATGCGGCTGCCACCGGCGTTTCCTCCGGTAGTTTCAATGTCGACTATTGCGTATTCGCAGGTTTTCATCCTATTGCTAAACGGCGGATTTTCGTAAGTATTATTTGATGCAATTTATTAATCTGTAGAAAATAAATACCTACTAATAGGTATTTCGGCGGATGGTCAGGTTGGGTATGTTTATCGTACACAAGATAGCAACTGCATATGATTAAAAAAATACTGGTAGCCGAAGATTTTGGGAATTATAGTGCTGCCGTTGCCGAAGCCCTAAAGCCCGTTTCGCCGTTCAAGACCGACTTCGTATCCAACGCTGATGATGCGCTAATGAGGATCAAGGCCAATCTAATGAACGATGAAGGCTATGATTTGCTGATCAGTCATATATATGTCGACCGCAATCAAAAGAGATCAACCTGGAAAGAGTCTTTGGGATTGATCTCAAAGGTCAGGAACCTCGCCCCGGCATTGAGGATCATCGTGCATTCGAATGAAAATCGGATGTACCCCGTCAGGCGCCTGTTCTCGGATTCCATAATTGACGGTTATGTCCTTAAAAGCCAGAGCAATTTCACTGAATTGCGCGAGGCGATCAGGCATGTTGCAGACGGCAAACGATACTTGTCGGCCGAAATTTCCCATTATCTTCAGGACCGGACACTTGATGACATCGAAAGTTATGATATAGAACTGATGTCGATGCTTGCCCGGGGAATTTCACAGACCGATATTTCATCACTCTTACAGCAGCGGAATGTCAGCCCGTCCAGCATCAGCAGCATTGAAAAGCGGCTCAACAGGATCAAGGTCACGCTCGGCGCCAACAACAATGTGCATTTGATCGCAATGGCCAAGGATCTTGGATTGATCTAGTGCTTCGAAATAAGTAATACCTTTATCAAAAACGCGAGATGCTTAATAAATGTCTTTTGGCGCATCGTTCGATTTTAATTGTTGTGCTGGTTGGGTGCGTTCACCTGATGGGATTTTCGCAAAAAAGCATGAAAATTTCCGAATCCAAGTTTGTCACGCTCAATGGCATCGATCAATGGATCACGATCAAAGGCGATCGCTCGAGACCGGTCATATTGTTTCTTCATGGCGGCCCCGGAAGCGTGCTGAGCTGTTATTCCGACAATCTATACAAAAGTTGGGAAGATGATTTCCTGCTCGTACAATGGGACCAGCGCGGTGCAGGAAGGACGTACGGCAAGAATGCCGCGGGATTGGACGCCATAAGTTTTTCAAGCAAGAACATTCTATCTGTGGAACAGATGACGAGCGACGGCTTGGCGCTTGCCGAATATCTAAAAGATTATCTCCAAAAACCAAAGATCATTTTATTCGGCACATCATGGGGTTCGGTTTTGGGAATGAATATGGCCTTGCAACGGCCTGATCTTTTCACTGCTTATGTCGGCCACTCGCAGATCGTTAATCCGCAACAGGCTTTGACCAATTCATATGAATAGGTGCTGCAACTTGTAACGGCCGAACGCGATACGCTTTCGTTGAAAACTTTAAGTGAAATTGGGAAACCTCCATACGATCAGGCTCGAAACAGCGGCAAGCTGATGCGGATCATCAAAAAATATGAACAGAAAAATGCGAAGCCAGCACCGCCCGAATGGTTTCAAATCTTATCTGAGTATGACAACCAACAGGATGAACAGGCGAGGAGTGAAGGCGATGATTATTCCTTCGTGAATTATGTAGGTGATATAAAACTCGGCATTCCTGCAATGATGAATGAAATCGACTTCGCGAGTGGCGATCTCAATTTCAAGATTCCGGTGTACATCATTCAGGGAACCGACGACATCCTGACGCCAATGAAAGACTCTTCAAAGTTTTTTGAAAAGATCAAAGCGCCGCAAAAAAGATATTCGTTATTGGGAAATGCAGCGCATGGTTTTAATCAGGTTGTACTTGATGAAAAATTGCGGATATTTAAAGAAATTTCTTCAAATTAGAACATCAGTAAAAAATGCTTTGCGCTTTTTTCAGCGCCTTCTCCATATCGATTCCTTTTCCGAGCACGCCCTTAAACAGATCACCTTCCGATCTTGCCCGCGCAACCGCATTTTTGATCGTAAAATCTTTCATGGATAGCCCAACTTTGACCTCATGCCAATGAACCGGCATCGAAACGGTCGCGCCGGGTTTTGGCCGAAGTGAGTATGGGCCGGCAATCGTGGCGCCAGGCCTGTTTTGGAGGAAATCGAGATACATTTTACCTCCGCGGTTTTTGATGAATCGCTCAAGACTTGTGAAATCCGGCAGGTTGTTGTGCACAATCGATACGATCAGCTTGCCAAACATCTGCGATTGGTCATATGAATATTTTGCGCCAAGCGGGATATAGATGTGGATTCCCGTCGAACCCGATGTTTTTGGAAATGCAGGGACACCTATCGCATCGGTGACTTTCCTGACTTCCTGCGCTGCCTGAATCACCTGTTCAAATGTATTTTTATCGGGATCGAGATCGATGACACAATAGTCGGGATTATCCGGCGATTGGGTGCGACTGAACCAGGGATTCATTTCGATGCATCCCAACGAGGCCATCCACATAAGCGTCGCCTCATCATCACCAACCAAAAATTCCTTATCCTCCCCGTCGCTTGTGGTATATGGGAAGGTTCGCACCCAATCGGGCGCCTTGTCCTTCACATTCTTCTGATAAAAACTCTTTCCGTAAATCCCGTTCGGAAATCTGTTGAGCGACTGGGGGCGGTCTTTTAAATACGGCAGGATAAACTCAGCCATCTGATAGTAGAAGTTGAACATGTCACGTTTGGTATAACCTTCGTCCGGCCAGTAGACTTTGCTCAGGTTTGTGAATTTCAATTCGTGACCCTTAATTTTTTTGACCTGGGTTTCTTCAGTTGGGTTGAGCAGTGTTTTCTTTTCGGTTCGTTTTGAAGCAGATACCAGCTTTACTTCATTCTCTGGATTAGATTGATTTTCATCTACAACATTTTCGGTTTTGACGGCTTTTTCACGCACCACATCTTTTGCTTTTTTATCTGATCGCATGCCCTGAAAAGACGGATGCCTGAAAACTCCGTCGGAAGTCACTTCGGTATAGCTCACCTCACAAACAAGGTCCGGCTTTAGCCATGTCGCGATTGCATTCGGCGGATTGGGCTGAAACCTTGAAGGTTTGTTGACATCAGGAACGATCGAAAATGGATTCTTTTCCGTAATCAGGGGTTTGAACTTTTCCATCATTTCTTTTTGGGTTTTTTCATTGAAACCCGTGCCGACTTTCCCCGCATAATGCAGTTTACCATTTTCATAATATCCCAGCAGCAATGAACTGAAAGTTTTCGCGCTGCCTTCATTTCTGGTAAATCCGCCAATTACAACTTCCTGGCGCTGCTGGACCTTGATCTTCAGCCAGCTTTTCGTACGGCTGTCGGGAACATACGTACTGTCGGATTTTTTGGCCATGATGCCTTCTAGATTCATCTTTTCGGCGGCCTTGAAAAAATCGAGTCCGTTTGCCGTAAAAACCTGGCTAAGCCTGATACGGTCGTCATTGGTTGGCAGGATTTCCTTTAGGATCGCCTGTCGTTCCCTAAGTGTCAGCCCCATGACGTCTTTTCCTTCATACTCGGAGGGAATCGTATTGGGGTAATGACGAGGCGAGCCAATGAGCCGCAATCGGGTAAGGTTGTCTTCCGAAATCGTAACAGTGCCATTCCACGTCAAACCGCTCACGCTCGTCGCGATGTACTGGTATGTTCCCTTCGGCCGGATAGCATAGGCGAGGCCATCCTGGTTCGAGTCATCCGCGATGCATTCAGCGAACCGCG